>JAFGDC010000520.1 GCA_016932295.1 candidate division CSSED10-310 bacterium | reverse complement strand
GATGATTTCAGCCATGGTTATCGGACCCATGCCGCAGTTGGCGCCGATGGCGAGCGGCGTGAATGGTTCGAGCATGGCTGCCATGGCGGCGGGATTGCTGCCGGTGGCTGTCCGTCCCTTCGCATCGAACGTCATGGTGGCGATGAACGGCAGATCGGAGTGATCCCTGACCGCCATTGCCGCTGCCTTCAATTCACTGATGTCCGACATGGTCTCGATAATGACGAGATCCGCGCCGCCGGCTGCAAAAGCACGAACTTGTGGTACATAGGAATTATAGACAGCATTGAAGGTCGTCTCGCCCAGCGGCGCTAGGAGCTTGCCGCCCGGACCCATGGAAGCCGCCACCCAGGCGCGGTCACCCGCCGCTTCCCGCGCCAGCTCCACGCCGCGTCGATTGATCTCGGTCACCTTGTCCGCCAGGCCGAATTCGGCCAGTTTCATGACCGAACCCCCGAATGTATTGGTAGTGATCGCCTGGGCGCCTGCCTCCAGGTAGTCGCGATGCACCGCCGCCACGGCAGCGGGGTTGATCAGGTTCCATTCTTCCGGGCTGATCCCCTGGGGCAGTCCCCGCTTGAACAATTCCGTGCCCAGGGCGCCGTCAAACACGATCACCCTGGCGCCGATCATCTCCTCGATTCGCGCTGCCATGGTCTCACCTCGTTTCGTGGAATCTCGCGAAAACAGTTCTCTATTTGCACTACGATCGATCGCGTTTGTCAATGAAATACGCCGCCGAACCGATTTCCCCGGTGCAGCACACCTCGGAGGAGATAAGGTAGAGAGCGGCGGCGGCGATCTCAGCGGGTTCCTGCAAACAGGCGGCTGCCTCGGTTGAATCGGCTGATGATTCCAGCGCCAGGGTGGCTTCCCGCCGAAGATCAGTATCCATTAAGCCTGGATCGAGACCATTGACGAGGATGTCGAAGGGTGCCAGTTCGACGGCCAGAATCCTGGTCATCTGGGTCAATCCCGCCTTACCAATGGAGTAAAGGCCGAACCGAGGCCGTGGGGTAACCGCCCATTCGGACACCAGGTTGAGGATCCATCCGCGGCGGAGCATTATCATCCGCCGGGCGGCAAGTTGCGCGAAAAGGAAAGGGCTGGTGAGGTTGGTGTCCATGACCGCGTGCCAATCCCGCAGGTGGGCATCGGTGAGGTAGTCAAGGGGGCCGAGGACCGCAGCGTTATTGACAAGAATGTCCAGATCGCCGAAGCGGCGGATGATGGATTGCATACAATAATGAATGTTGTCGGGCTTGGAGATGTCGATGGCCAAAGGCAGCACCGCGGCGCCGGATGCTTCGGCCAGTGATGCCGTGTCCATGAGGTCGGCCTTACTCCGGGCGACGAGCGCGAGCCGGGCGCCTGCACCCGCGGCGGCAAGCGCGATGGCACGACCCAGACCGCGGCCCGCCCCGGTGATGAGAGCGGTGCGGCCGGTAAGGTCATGGTTTTCATGCGGCGGTGTCATGGTTCGAATCGTACAGACCGTAAACGTTCGCTGTCAATTTCATCATCCGGCCCGAATCCAACGCTATGGATGCCACGGTCGGCAGCCTTATTGCACCCTGTGATCCCGGCGATGTCTGTGGTATAAATAGAGACCGTTTATCAAGGAGGGGGAAAGAAATGTCCATACGACTTGGTTTTTACGGCGCCACCGGCACCGTCACCGGCTCGAAGTACGTGCTCACCCGTGGTCCCAAGGTGGATGACCGCATCATGATCGACTGCGGACTGTTTCAGGGCCTTAAACGATTGCGATTGCTGAACTGGGAAGCGCTGCCAGTGGATCCCATGTCCATCGGGGCAGTGATCCTTACCCATGCCCATATCGATCACAGCGGTTACCTGCCGCGCCTCAGCCGGACGGGATTCCAGAGTCCGATTTACTGCACGCCCTCCACCGCGAAGCTGCTGGAAATCCTGCTCCTGGATTCCGCCTACCTGCAGGAGGAAGCCGCCAGCTACGCCAACAACAAGGGATTCTCCAAGCATTCCCCGGCCTTGCCGTTGTACACTATCAAGGATGCGGAAAAATGTCTCAAACAGGTGCGGGCGTTTCCATATGACGAGGTTCTGGAGATCGGCCGCGGGTTCAAGATCCGGTTCCACGCCAATGGGCACATTCTCGGCGCTGCATATCTCGAGATCGACATCGAGAGTGATGGAAAGACGACGAAACTGATCGCTTCCGGAGACGTGGGGAGATATGGGTCACCGGTTATGCCGGATCCACCGTCTCCGGAAAAAGCGGATTATCTTATCGTGGAGTCCACGTACGGTGATCGCAGCCATGATGACGGAGATTCCAAGACGGCATTGCGGGACGTGATCACGCGGACCATGGAACGAGACGGCGTAGTGGTGATTCCTGCTTTCGCGGTGGGTCGTACCCAGACCATCCTTTACGTTATCCGTGAATTGGAGGACGAGGGGGCCATACCACGCCTGCCGGTCTACATCGACAGCCCTATGGCGATCGATGTCACAATGTTGTACAAGGAGTTCGCCTCGTACCTGGATGCGGAAACCCGCATGCTCATGGAGCAGGGCGTGGCACCACTCTCCCCGGACCGGTTGGATATACGGCGCAGTCGGGATGAGTCGCGCGCGTTGAATGATATCCGCGGCGGCGCCGTCATCATCTCGGCCAGCGGCATGGCCACCGGCGGCCGTATCCTGCATCACCTGACGCAACGTCTGCCCTACAAGCAGAACACCATCCTGTTCGTGGGCTTCCAGGCGGAAGGCACGCGCGGCAGACTTCTACTGGATGGCGCCGAGGAAATCAAAATACACGGTCGTTATGTCCCGGTTCGTGCGGAAATCGCCTCTATCCACGGTTTCTCGGCCCATGCCGATAAAAACGAACTGCTTGCCTGGCTCGGGCGTATGGAGAAGAAACCCGCACTCACATTCATCACACATGGTGAACCGCGTTCAGCGCAAGCCCTCGCTGCCGCTGTTGGAGAGCACCTGGGAATGCGTACGCTGATCCCCGAATACAAACAGGAAGTGGAACTCTGAGAATGAACGACGGCCATGCGGAGACAACCCGGGACGATCAGACTCGTGACCGGGAATGTGCGGAGCGGGAACGGCGGATCGCGGCTCTCCAGGCTAAGGTCGACGGCATGAAGTACATGCTTCTGGGGGTGATCATGCTGGAAACCGGGCAGCTCCTCGAGTCAGTGGTGGGAGTGACCGCCGCCCTGGCCGGTCCCATATTCTGCGCGGTCTTCGTGGTGTACGGAGTTTTCATCTTCTACAACTACGGCCTGCGACAATAACCGCACCTCCCGCCCCAGCTCGCGACCCAGCGCTTCCATCAGCAGGCGGACCGCCTCCGCGCAGCACCCGGTCGTATGCAGCACCACTTCGCCGCGGGCGGCATCGATGGTTTCCAGAACAGCCAGTCCGTCATGGGACTGGAGGATCCATGAAATGTATTGAATGTCTGCGGTGGGGACGAGATACGCAAGCCGCACCGCGAATTCCGACGATTGTGGCCGGCTGTTCCCCGTCCCCGTATCGCGGTATCGTCCCAAGGCCACGAACGGTTTCTCTGTTCAGTTGCGGCCGCGGGAGGCGATGACCAGGCAGATGCCCAGGCCGCCATACAGCAGCAGGCAGCCGATGATGAGCATGATCCAGGCTGAAAGGGGCATTTCAGCGATCTCCTTCGGTCTTGGATAGTTTCATGAGCACTACTCCGCCGATGAAAATGATGATGACCACCAGCCAGCCACCCACGAACAACGCCCATTGGGGGTAGCCTTCGTACGGCGTTTTCATGCTTTCATAAAGGTTCTTGAGAAACATGACCCCGAGGAGGATGGGCGTGACGTACTTGATGCAGATGTCCCACCACAGTCCTATCTTGATTTCCGAGTGCATGTTGATGTGCGTTCTGAGTCGTTTTGAATCGAAGAAGTAACCGACGAAGATACATTCCACGATGCCGATGACCGGCAGACCGAACTGGAGGATGAAATGGTCGACGATATCCAGCCAGTAGAGCCCGGCGCCGGTGGTGAAGATGATGCCTCCGGCGAAACCCACCACGCAGACCGCCGTGGTCACACGAGCCTTGTTCAGGTGCCATTCATCGGCGACGCCGGCCACGATGCCTTCCACCAGGCTGAAGGCCGAGTCAATGCCGAGAGTGAGCAGCATGAGGAAGAACAGTACGCCGAAACCGATCGACCAGAAGGGCAGGTTGGAGATGATGGTGGGGTAGGTGATGAAGGCCAGGCCAGGTCCGTCCGCGATGACCTTGTCAACGGACACGCCCTTGACGTGCGCCAGGAAGCCCAGCGCCGAGAAGACGGCGAAACCGGCGAAGAAACTTGTGCCGCAGTTGGCAAAGCTGGTGATGAAGGCGCTGTTGGCCGTGTCCTTGTTCCTGGGGAGATAGCTTGCATAGGCGATGAGAACGCCGAAGGCCAGGCTGAGTGAAAAGAATATCTGGGAATAGGCCGCCAGCCAGACTTCCGGATCCAGCAGCGCTTTGAAGTCGGGAGTGAGATAGTAGGCCAGACCGTCGGCGGCGCCGGGCAGCGTCACGCCGCGCAGCACGAATATTCCGAGAATCAATACCGGCAGCGGCACGGTGATCATCACCACTTTTCCCACCGCCTTCACTCCCTTGTAGATGATCAGGAAAATAGAGATCCAGGTAAGGAGGAGGCCGAGGAAGATGGGCCACACGATGCCCCCCAGTTCACCGGGCCCGTTGGTGATCTGCAGGGACTTCTGAAAGAAGAACGTCTGTGCATCATCACCCCAGGCGAGTGAAACGGCATGGTAGAGATAATCGAAGCACCATGCCATCACGGCGGAGTAGTAGAATACCACCACGCCGGAGAGCAGCACCGCTGTCCAGCCGAGCCATTCGAAATGCTTACGGATGCTGTGAAAGACTTGAGGAGCGCCCTTGGCGACCATCTGGCCGATGCCGTACTCCAGAATCATCAGGGGAATGCCGGTGGTGACCAGGGCGATGAAATAGGGGATGAGAAAAGCGCCACCGCCGTACTTGTAACACACGTAGGGAAACCGCCAGACATTTCCGAGGCCTACCGCCGATCCAATCGCCGCGACGATGAAGCCCGCCCGGCTGTTCCAATACTCACGAGTTTCTGCCATGGTGCGTTCCTTATACTGATTCGACCGCCTCCGGAGCCGCCGATTGGTCTGGGTATGATTAAGTTACAATAATAGTACGGCATATCCACCGATGTCAACGATCCGGGAACGCCCCAAATCCACCGCCTGTGATTAGGAGGCGTGTCGCACGGTTCGTGGTCCGGCGTATGATCCGGATCATGAAATCGGGTGATCGTCCCGCGGGTCGCCTGTAGTGCGCGGGCAGCTCCGGGATTCAGTTATCGATTCATCGTACCGCAAGGTCCCGTAAGCCTTTTATGGATTGCCGGTGACGATTTGTGTTTATCGCTTTGTTCTGCATCTTACTATCAACTGCGGCTGGTTGCATGATGACAGGGGAAAACACGACCCTGGAGTTGGACTTGCCGGCCAGCAGGAACCGGCATAGGGTATGGAGAGGCCGGGGGCCGACGGGAATCCTGCCCCTGGTGACTGCCGCCGACATATACTATAATGCGCCGCAGTTTAGCCCCGGGCCGGGGTGGAGTGCAGCGCTCCAGGCGGCTTCGGGCCCAGGAGGAGAAATGGTCGATTACAGTGCGCGTGCGGTGCCGCCGGAAAAACTCCGCTGGGTATGCGATCCGGCAAGCTGTGGATTTGAAACCACGGATGAAATCCAACCGTTGGCCGGAATCATCGGCCAGAAACAAGCCCTGGATGCCATCAAACTCGGCCTGGAAATCAAAGCGCCCGGCTATAACATCTGTGTCATCGGTCTTACCGGCACCGGCCGCACCTCTATCATCAAGTCCTTGCTGGAGCGTTTCGGTCGTGGCACCGCGGTGCCGGATGATACGCTTTATCTGCACAACTTTCGGGAACCGGAAAGGCCGCGCGTGATCATGCTTTCCGCCGGTCGCGGGCATGCGTTAGCGGAAGCGTTGCGCGACGCCATGGAGTTTTTTCTGCGCACCGCACCGGAAAAAAACGAGGCAAAGGAATTGAAGGAGCGGCGACAGGAATTGCTGGCCGCCTACGCGGAGCAGGAGACGCAGATTTTGCGAGGCGTAGAGGCGACTGTGTCGAAGCAGGGTTTCGCTATGGTGCAGATAAAGAGTGAGAGCGGCATGCAGCCGGATGTGTTTCCTCTTTTCGAAGACAAGCCGATTCCCGTTGAACAACTGGATGTGCTGGTGGACGAGGGGAAAATTCCCGCCGCTGAAGCGGAGCGGCTACGGGAGGATGTCTGGCCCATGCGCCGGTTGCTGGGCGAGGGGATCACCAAGATACGTTCGTTATCCCGGAAACTGCAATATGACCTGCGGGATATGGAACTCGCCTACTACCGGCCATATTTCAAAGAGGAACTTGATGAAATCGGACGGAAGTTTTCCGATCCCGGCATAGGAGAGTACCT
>JAFGDC010000519.1 GCA_016932295.1 candidate division CSSED10-310 bacterium | reverse complement strand
GGTCAATTCCTGGCGGTGGCGCCACCATATGCGTTTTTCCACCGGGGTCGTACCCGGAATCTTGTAATCTTCGCCGCCTCCAGAGCGGCATGACACTCCTTCCGATCATGGGCGGTGGATTAGGGCTGCGCCTTTCGCGTTGCGCAAAGAATATCAGGATGTAAAATGGGATCACCTGAACAGTAGGGAGGTGCTCATGAAATTCGCCTTGATGCCGGTCTTGATTATCGTCGTTGTCGCCGCAGGCGCTACCCCTGCGTGGGGACGGGATGTACCCAATGATGTCTGCCCGGGCTACTCCATCGATGCCTTCCCTTTTTCGGCGGACGATTCGACCCTGGCGGCGGTGAACCATTATGATGCCGGTCTCAACGGATGCGCGAGTGGGTATCCCCAGTCCGGACCGGATGTGGTGTATTGGATGACCTTAGCCGAAGGTGACCAGGTTCGGGTCTTGATGTTCCCCGAGCTCACCTATGACTGCGGATTATATATCGTCACCGACTGTGGCGACACGGTCAATTCTTGCGTGGTGGGCGCCGACAACAATCTGGATGGAGGCAGTGAGATGGTGGAGCTGACCGCGCCGGCAGCGGGGGTGTACTACGTCATGTGCGATGGTTATCTGGGAGACGGCGGCGGTGCGTTCAGCCTGTCGGTGGAGTTCATCCTGCCCACCCCGACGGCGGTGCCGCCTTCCGAGACCCCGACGGAAGCGCCCACTGCCACCGTGACCCCCACCCGGACCCTCACGCCAACGGCGACGCTTTCCAAGACACCATCGCCGACTGCCACGCCAAGCGCCAGCCCCACCAGGTCTCCAACCGGCACTCACACCCGGACTCCCACTCTGACGCCGTCGCGAACGCCGACCACCACGCCGACCATGACCGCGACGTGGACCGCCACCAGCACACCTCCGCCGACCCACACTCCCACGCCGCCGCCGACCGAGATCCCCTCCGCCACGCCCAGTCCGCCGGCCACAGCCACTCCGGCGCCCACCGGCACAACGCCGCCTTATCCGCTCGTGATCGAACTGTCACTGAACCAGGACCGGTTCGCCGCCGGCGAGCAATTTATCCTGGATCTGGCGGTGACCAGTTATTCCGGCACCCGGGAACTCGAAACCTACGTCATCCTGGACATCACCATGCTGGGTGTGCCCGATGGGTATTATTTCTGGCCCGAATGGAGTCAAACCCTTGGTCTCATGACAATCACCTATGAAGCCGGTGCAACCGATACCCAGCGCATCCTCGAGTTCACCTGGCCCGAGGGTGCGGGTACCGCCGCCGGCCTGATGTTCTGGAGCGCTCTTCTCGAGCCCGGTACCACGGAACTGGCCAGCAACGTGGCGAATGTGACCTTCGGCTTCCGGTGAGAATGCGTCGGTAGGGGTTTCCGAGGTTGTATCGGCACCAGTTCGAGTGCCTTGCGGGTGATGATGTACTACGAGGCGATCCATACCAGTCGCTGCGCAGTGATACGGGGGTTGCATCCAGTACGCGGGCAGGTTATCCCGGACCTTGATGGAGCGATGATCCGTGATCTCTTTACAGACTCAACCTCTTCGGGCAATACTATGTACATCGCAAGAGGATCCATAATCCCGGCACAGCTTCTGGTTGGGTCGTGGCGTTGACGACACAGGGGAGGATGACATGAAGCATGTTTCTCGTTTCATATACATGGCGGTTATTGCGGCTGCCATCCTGCTGCCCGGCGGCATGGACAGGTGTGCCGCCGATGTCACCTGGATCGGTCCCGATCTGGTGACATCCAGCGCTCACAACATAGCCGTGGACATTGCGCTCACCTATGGCGCAGGCGGCAAGTATCACCTGATTTTTTCGGATGACACCACGGATGACATCATGTACAGCGCTCTGGAGCCTGGCGGCTGGAGTGCCCTGGAACAGGTCACGCCGGCGGGTTTCGGAACCCTGGTGAACATGGCGCTTTCCAACTGGGTCAACGTGGCGGCGGTGGTGTACTACGATATCGGCGACGGTGAACTCAAGTATGCCACCAGTTGGGCTTCCTGGAGCCCGGACGGCATAGACGGCACGGCGCATGCCCGGTTCGTGGATTTCTGGGGTGAAGACGGCAACATCCACGTGGCGTACATCGACGAAGTGGAGGCGAAGGTCAAGTATGCGTACATGGTGGGTACGACGGTTCACATCGAGGACGTGGCCAATGTGGACGTTTTCAACGACACCATCGCCATCGATCGGGCTGCCGACGGCACCACCCACATCGCCTGGTACGACCACAATCAGCAGAAGATCAAGCATGCCCTGCGTCAGGGTCCGGACGATTTCAAGATCAGCGAGCCGGCCGATGCCTCGTACTGCGTCTGGCTGGATATGAAGGTGATGAGTGACGGCGTGCCGTTCATAGGCTTTCTCGACTGGACTGCCACGACGGACAGGCTGGCGGCGGCATACAAGGTCGGCGGTTGGTTCGACATGACCATCCTCGATGCGCCTGCCATCAACCATGTCGCCATGGCTGCTGCCACCGAAGAGGGCCTGCTGTCCGATGATATTTACTTCGCCTGCAGCCGGGACGCGGGCATCTCCTACATCTGGATGGATGGGGGCCACTGGGTGGAGACGCCGCTGCCGGGCGCCGGGGGAATGTCGTCCATGGCCACTCTCGGCATGGCGTGGAATCCCGAGGACCAGGAAATCGGCCTCGTCCTGGGCGATCATTCCACGCGCGAAGTGCATTTCTGGCGGGGTATCCCGCACATGGGACCGGAGGATCTGGCGGTGGATCTTGTACTCAACGCCAGCGTGTATCATGGCGGCGATACCATGTCACTGGTGCTCGATGTCTCCAATCCGGGCGCGGCCCGGTCGGCTGATTTCTATGTCCTGCTGGAGGTATTCGGAGAGTTCTGGTTCTATCCAGGCTGGACCAACGCCCTGGATCATTTTACTGCGTCGCTGGCCGATCTGGCCTCCGGTACTTACACCATACTCGCGCCCTTCCCGCTGCCCGATCCGCTCGATGCGGGCGGACCGTTCTATTTCCACGCGGCCGCTTTCGAACCCGGTACGCTGGATATTGGGACGCTCATCAGTAACATCGAGAGCGAGCTTTTCGAGTTCCGTTAGCTCGGCCCACCGGTCGAGGAACATGGGTCGGAATCCGGCGGTCGGAAGATGGTCCGAATTCGGCAGAGGCTGATACGACCCTTGCCGTCAAGGGGGCAGCGGCGTTCTCGTGGTCGATACCCGGCCGGCGGGACTGACGGGAGCGTGTCCACAGTCCGCTGCATACTCACTCCCAGGATCGATGGAAGATCTTTTACACGTGTCGTTTTTTTAGTATAAGACCGGCGGAAAGGAGGGATGCGTGGCGGCAAAAATGGATGCCCGGTCATTCGGTCTGTTGCGCGGCTATCTGCACAGGTATCGCTGGCACCTGGCGGCCGGCATGATCGCCCTGATCGGCGTGGACGGCTTGCAGATACTGGTGCCATGGCTGGTTAAAATGGCCATAGATCTGCTCACGCACCCTCCCGTGCAACACAGCCGGCTGATCACCATCGGCGTGGTCATCATGCTGCTTGGTCTTGGCGTGGGTTGTACCAGGTTTGTCTGGCGGTATTTCATCATCGGGTTCTCACGCCGCCTGGAGGAGGATCTGCGCAATCGTTTGTACCAACACTTGCAGCGTCTCTCTTTCGCGTATTTCGACCGCACCGCCGCCGGCGATCTCATGGCCCATGCCACCAACGACCTGGAGGCGGTCCGCATGATGTGCGGCATGGCCCTGGTGGCGAGCATGGATGCCCTGGTGCTCATGGTTGCATCCATGGTGATGATGCTATCCATCAATGCCGGTTTGACCGCGTACGTGCTCATCCCCATGCCCTTCGTCACCGCCACCATTCTGTATTTGGGACCGCGGCTGCATGGACATTTCAAGAAGGTGCAGGAAGATTTTTCGAACATCACCCAGAAGGCTCAGGAGACATTCGCCGGTGTCAGGGTGGTGAAGTCCTTTGTGCAGGAGGAGGCGGAGAGTGACAATTTCCGGAGCCTGAACAAGGAGTACATCAGGAGCAACATGCGGCTGGTGCTGGTCTGGGGATTCATGCATCCGGTTATCTGGACCATTTCCGGCATTTGCTCAGTGATCATCCTCTGGGTCGGGGGGGAGCGGGTTATCAGCGCCCGGATGACCATGGGTGATTTCGTGGCGTTCAATTCCTACCTGGGCCTTCTCATCTGGCCCATGATAGCCGTGGGTTGGGTGACCAATCTGTATCAGCGCGGGAAGGCTTCGCTGGAGCGCCTGCACGCCATTTTCCAGGTCGAACCGGATATCGTCGAAGCGCCGGACGCGTATGACGGGCCGCTGACAGGAACCATCGAGTTTCGCAACCTCTCGTTCGCCTACAACGGTGGCCCGCAGGTACTAAAGAGCATCGACCTGGTCATCGAGCCGGGGCAATGGGTGGTGGTCATGGGGGCGACGGGATCGGCCAAGACCACCCTGGTGAATCTCATCGGCAGGTGTTACGATCCGCCGCCCGGCGCTCTTTTCGTGGATGGCAGGGATGTCAGG
>JAFGDC010000518.1 GCA_016932295.1 candidate division CSSED10-310 bacterium | reverse complement strand
GCAGCCGCGAGGTGCCGGCCAGGTCAGCGCCGCAATACGTGCACCAGTTGCACACGAAAGCGAGGATTTTCGGTTCCCAGGTTTCACTCATGATCAACCCTCACAGAACGCATTGATTTGCGCATAAATCTGTTCATCCTTGTATCCTCTCAGCTCGATGGACTTGGACGGGCAGGTGGCGTTGCAGGTGCCGCAGCCCTGGCACAGGCCGGGATTGACCTCGGCCACGATTCGCAGCAGGTTGCCCCGCCGATCCCGGATTTCTTTCGGGGAGATGGCGTTGTACGCGCATACTTCGCGGCAGTAGAAGCATCCCACACAGGTCTCTTCGTTTACCGCCGCCACGGTGGGCTCGCGCTCCAGTTCGTCGGAACTAAACAATACCAGGACTTTCGCGGCGGCCGCCGAAGCCATGGCCACCGATTCGGGAATATCGCGGGGAGCCTGGCAAGCGCCGGCCAGGTAGATGCCACCGCTGGCGACTTCCACCGGTCGGAGCTTGGGATGCACTTCCTGGTAGAATCCATAGCCGTCGTAAGGTACACCCAGTTTCTGCGCAAGGGTGGGGGCGTTGGGCTGCGCCATCATGGCCGTGGCCAGCACCACCATGTCGGCGTCGATTTCCACTGCGACACCCCCCAGGGTATCCTCGCCCTTCACGATATACTTATCCCCCCGCGGATAGATCTTCGACACCCTCCCGCGGATGTAATGTACGTGATCCTCTTCGATGGCGCGCCGGACGAACTCTTCATAGTTCTTACCGCCGGAGCGGATGTCCATATAAAACACGAAGGCTTCGCCGTGATGCACCTTGTGCTTGTAGAGCATGGCATGCTTTGCGGTGTACATGCAGCATATCTTGCTGCAGTAAGAGAACCCCTTGGAAGGATCGCGTGAGCCCACGCACTGGATGAACACAATTTTCTGCGGCTCCTTGCCGTCCGAAGGTCGCCTGATTTCACCCGCGGTGGGGCCGGAAGCGCTGGCAATGCGCTCGAACTGGAGGCCGTCGATGACATCCTTGTACTTCCCGTAGCCGTACTCGCCGTATCCCTTGATCAGGCTGTCATCGGGTTTCTTGTCGATGGTGTACAACCGATACCCGGTGGCCACCACCACCGCGCCGACCCGCTCCTCCACAAACGCATCCTGCTGTTCGAAGTCAATGGCCTCCCGCCCGCAGACCTTCATACACAAGCCGCACTTGCCCGTTTTGAAGTGGATGCAGTATTCCTTGTCGATCACCGGGATGTTCGGGACCGCTTGAGGAAACGGTACATACACCGCGGTCCGCGTCGCCAGACCCTCCTCGAACTCACTCAGCGCCTTTCGGCTGGGGCATTTCTGCAGGCACAAACCGCAGCCGGTGCATCGGGTGGGATCGATGTAGCGCGCTTTCTTGCGGATCGTGACGGTGAAGTTGCCGATGAATCCGTCCACCTTGTCCACTTCTGCATAGGTCATCAGTTTGATGCGAGGATGCTGGGCCACTTCCACCATGCGCGGTGTCAGGATGCACTGCGAACAGTCCAGGGTGGGGAAGGTCTCGGACAACTGGCTCATATGACCGCCGATGGAAGGTTCTTTCTCCACCAGGACCACTTCGTACCCACCATTGGCGATGTCGAGGGCGGTTTGAATGCCGGCGATGCCGCCGCCGATCACCAGGGCGCGCTTGGTGATCGGCACCTTGATGGTTTCCAACGGAGCGTTCCGCCTGGTTTTTTCCACCATCAGACGAACCATGTCGATAGCCTTGGCGGTGGCTATTTCCCTGTCATCATGCACCCACGAGCAGTGCTCGCGCAGGTTGGCCATCTCGCACATGAACGGATTCAAGCCCAAATCAGCGCATGTCTTGCGAAAGGTCTTTTCATGCATGTGCGGTGAGCATGCGCCCACCACCACTCCGTCCAACCCCTTCTCCCGGATGGCATCCTTGATGAGGTTTTGACCCGGATCTGAACACATGTACTTATAGTCGACGGCATACACGACGCCAGGCAGGTGCGCGGCCGCCTCGGCCACCCTCGCGCAGTCCACCGTTCGGCCGATGTTCTCACCACAGTGGCAAATGAACACACCTATCTTCATGGTATCTCCTAACTCGCGGCCTTGCCGATGTGCTGGGGCAGCTTGACGAAGTGCAGGTTGATCCCCAATTTCTTGCGATGTATGCCCAAGGCAAGGCCAAGCAGCTCCGTGATATACACCACCGGCAACTCTTCATGATCGGGATAGTGCTTGCGGATCTCCTTCTGGCGCATGTCGAGGTTGGTGTGGCACATGGGACAGGCCACCACCACCAGGTTAGCGCCGTTGCTCCTGGCATCGTCGATAATACGCTTGGACAGGTCGGCGACGATCCTTTTATGGCTGATGGAATGAGCACCGCCGCAGCACTCGGTCTTGAATCCCCACTGGATCGGTTCGGCACCTATAGCCTTGACCAGCCGCTCCATGCTCTCGGGCTGCTCAACATCGTCGAAGCCAGTGATATCATGGGGTCTGAGGAGCAGGCACCCATAATAACAGGCCACCCTGGCACTGCCCAATTTGACCTCACTGCGCGCTGCCAGCGCATCGGTTCCGATCTCGGCGAGCAGTTCGATGATGTTGAGTATCTCGACCTTCCCCCCGGCGTCGCTCCTCAGCGCCTCTCGAACCTCGCCGCCCAGTTCGTGGTCATGTTGCATCTCATGCTGCGCGCAAATGAGTCGATTATAACAGGCTGCGCAAGGCACCAGCAGGCGGTCGATGCCCTGCTCCTCGGCCAGCACCAGGTCCCGCATGGGGAGCGCGGTGGCCAGCACCCTGGAGACCACGTGCGCCGAAGACGCGCCGCAGCACGACCAGTCATCGATTTCCTGCAACTCCACTCCCAAGGCCCGCAACACCTCCCGCAACGAGATGTCGAATTCCTTGGCGCTGCCCGTCAGAGAACATCCCGGGAAATATCCAACTTTCATCGTTTCTGCTTCCTTACCCGCTCGAACAGTCCCCTGATGGCCGCCAGGTTCTTGATCCTGTGGGGCCGCAAGCTGATCTTGCCTTTCAGGAACATGGACGGAGCGATGTCCACATCCTGGAACAGGTGAAATGTGCTGAGTTTGTAGTCGCGGATCAAACCGAATTCGAATGCCCGGCCGTTCTGCTCTATCTGCTTGAGAAATGCCTTGTGGAACTTGTAGACGTCTGAATCACTTGGCTTGATGCCGTGCGCCAGCGCCACTTCCCGCAATGCATCCATCAACTTGGCCAGATCGAATTCCTGCGGGCACCGGGTGGAACAGGTCAGGCACCCGGCGCAGAGCCAGATGGTTTTGGAACGTAAGGCCTTTTCCACCATGCCCAACTGCACGAAGCGGATGATCTGATTGGGCGAGTAGTCCATGAATTCCCGTATGGGGCAACCCGCCGAACATTTGCCGCATTGATAACACAGCAGCGGGTCCTGAGAGGTCAATCGCTTAACCTCGTCGATCAAACGTTGAGCCTGTGCCGTCTCCATAGGATAGACCGCCTCCCTTGAATCGTCCCGGTTGGGGATCCGTACTTTTTGTTGATGATGTTCAGTTCTGCACTCATGCCTCATCCTTCCCGCGGGAAGGATACCCGCTATATCACACTTCATGGTAGTCACCAAATAAATTCTTGAAATACTTAAAAGCAACTATTCATGTGGTTTATGCCATCTGAAACAAGCGCTGGCAGCAATCGCGGGCATCCCCCCCCGGGGTCGGTGGACCGATCAAGACTGAGCCATCCGTTTGCCGCGGCGCCCCCTCCTCCGTCACCGCCGGTTTACCCTCCGGCCCGCGTGGTGATTCCAAGCCTGGTGACGGTTTGGGTTGGAGCTGGACTATTACGGGTTGAACTGATTAAATATGACGGATTACAGTCGGGAACCTAGCCTGCCAGGGCGTGGAAGAGCTGAAACGGAATGAAAGCGTTCAGGCAGCGGTACGGTAGATGGATGGCAGATGTATAGTGGATATATCGTAGCGGTCCGGAAGCGGTTTGAAAGCGGTTTGAAAGAAGCATAGTGAACATGAACAAGGACCATTTTTATATCATGCTGATCCTGTTTCTGGCCGCGACACCTGTTTTTTTTCTGGTCATGGAGAACGACTACCTGAGTACGCCGATCCCGGAGGAGGGCTCGACAGCCAGTCACGGCCTCCGCGCCGCGTTCGACTTCCTCTATGACGGCCGCGCCGATGTGGATCTCATCCGCACCCGCTACACTCCATGCCTGGTCTTCGATGAAAAGGTCTTCAAGGAGTTGAGTGACGGTATCAACACCCTGATCTTCTCACCAGGCACTTCATCTCTGGGGCTTACCGGGGAACAACTCGATTCCATCCTGAATGCCCCGGACGTGATCACCCAGGCGCAGTTGGTTATTCAGCTCATTTCACCGCCCGCCGGCTTGAGCCAGGGCGCTGTTGCTCCCGCAACTCCAACGGGGTCGGCCGGCTCCCGCAATCTCGATACCCGGGATTTCTGGCGCCTCATTCGTGAGGTCAATGACCTGGGCAGCAGCTATCCATCGTCGATCACCGAGAGGGACGGCCAAGCGGCCACCGCCAGGACGTTACTGGCGGGTGTTCTGCAGGCCGCCGAACAGCGGTTGGACAAGCGCTTTATAGAGTTGGCGTATCAGATCAACGCCGATATGCAGGTCAAGGATCGGAAGCCGCTCGATACCGGTCAGATCGACATCTTGAAGGGATTCTACAAAGATACCACCAGGGTGTTCCTGAGTGATCCCGAACTGCCTGGAAGTTTGGCTGACAGGATCACATCCGATCTTGGGGTTCCCGTATCGGCGGAATGGCTTTGGGGTGGATGGCGGCAAGCCGTGGCGCAACGCCGGCAGACCCCGCCGCCGGCCGTGCCCCCGCTGCTGGATCAGTATCCCGGCGATCAGTCAATTCTCGATGATGGCGTGCAACGGTTGTTACAGGACATCGATCTGAGTGATGATGACTCGCGTACTCTGATTGAACGGATGCAGTCGGTGCGGGAGGAAAACCAGAAGAGCAGGAAACGGCTGCGGGAACAACTTCGCGAACGTCTGAACACCCATGTGTTCGGAGAGCAGAAAACGCGGCAAGCCATGGACGAACAGCTTACCGAGGAGATGAAGCGCAAGTTGACCAATGGATTGCAGCGCGTCCTGACGCGCACCTTCAAGGAGCGTGGCGCGATCGCGGAGGAGGATCGCCGCCGGATCGTCAAGCTGCTCGGCAACGAGGATCCCCAGATCCTGCTCGGATCGTCGGTCGAATCCGCGGAGCGGCAGATCCGGTTGAACGATGTGCTGACCGTCGATGCCGGCGCCGATGAAGTCAGCAACTGGCTGACCAGTGAACTGGTGATCAACGATGAATTACTGACCTATTACTGGAAGGTGCTGCGGGCTTATCCCTTCAAGGCGACCTACCGTTTCGAACTGGACAAGGCGGAGCGGGAACTGCAGCGCCTTTATCGGAGTGCGCAATCGTATTATTATCGCCGCGGTCAGCTCATTGTGCCGGCAGGTTCCTCGATCGATGCCTCGGCGCGGTTGCGACTCAAGGCGATGGGTGAGCAGCGGCCGCCGCTGTTCATTGTGCAGGGTGTGCTGGCGGCGCTGGCCGGAACGGCGGTTCTTTTTGCGTTCGGATTCTATCTGTGGCGGTTTCACGCCCGTGATGTCCGCCAGATCCGCGTGGTGGTCTTCCTGCTGGCGATCCTGGTGGCCAGCGCCGAACTGATGCGAGTTGGCAGTTGGACCATGCCGTTCCCGGCGCCACTGCTGCCGATTGGGCTCCTGGCGGTGCAGGCCACCCTGGCCATCAACCGCCGCTTCGCGTTCACGTTTGTGACGTTCGCCGCCGTGTTCCTGGTGCTGGTGGCACGCGGGACCAGCAGCGCCCTCGTTTTCTTCATCCTGGTCGGATTCGCCGCCGCTCATGCCGCGGGGAAATGCGTCCAGGAACATCTTGTCAAGTCGCGGCGCAAGTTTCCCCTCATGAGTCTGCGGGTCGGGGCCGTGGCGGTGGTGGCGCTCATTCTTTCCCTGGCCTGGGAAGGCATCATCAGGCTGCCCGATCCTTCCATCATCGATGGCACACGTGCGTTGTTTACGTACATCCGCGCCCTGCGGGTCGGCACCAACCTGGGGCAGCCGCTGATCACCCTCATGCTGTGGAGTATCCTCTCCAGCGCATTGTGGACATTGCTTGGTTTCTATCTCTTTCAGCCCATGGAGCAGTTTCTGGGTACCGCTTCCGCGCTGCGGCTCAGCCGTTTCAAGGACCCATCCCAGAGTCCCTTGCTGGACCGCCTGAGCCGTGAAGCACCTGGCACATACCGACACAGCCAGGGGATCGCCGAAATCGCCCGCCGCGCCGCCGCCGCGATCGGCGCCAATGCCGACCTGGTGGAAGTGGCGGCGCTCCATCATGATCTCGGCAAACTGACAAGACCGGACTATTTCGGAGAAAACCTGGAAGCCGGCCGGCAGAATCCCCACGATTTGCTGCCGCCGGACGAAAGTGCCCGGATCATCATCGGTCACATCGAGGATGGCGTTCGGCTTGCCCAAGAGCATCAGTTGCCCCGACCCGTGATTGATCTCATCAGGGAGCACCACGGCACCACCCTGACCTATTATTTCTACAATCTGGCGCGTAAGCAATCCAGCAGCGGCAAGGTGGACAGCAACCTCTTCCGGTATCCGGGTCCAAGGCCTCAATCGGTTGAATCAGCGGTGCTGATGATCGCCGACAGCGTCGAGGCGAAGTTTACCGCCGCCGCTGGTGCGGGGGGGATCACCTCCTATCAGGACATCAGCCAGGCGGTGATCGATATCATTGAGGATAAGCGCAAGCAGGAGCAATTCGTCGAGAGCGGCATCACCGAAGCCCAGTTGTTCAAGGTCAGGATCGCTATCTACGAGGAACTGGTGCGGCGCACATCCGGGAACAGACCGGAGTATCCCGGTTTTAGTGAAGAGGAGGAATGACATGTGGCGGGCAGGTGGTTGGATGCTGATCTGTCTATGTATCTGTGGAATTTCGACAGTGGCTGTGCTGGCTGGTGATCCCGTGCCGGCGTACTGGATCGCGTTGCGCGACGTACCGGAACTGCAGATGCAGTTGGGGATGGTGAAGAAGGCGGTGGGTATGCCGAGTGCCGGCCGGAGTGATGTGTTGGTTCTGACGCAGGCGGAGTACGAACACCTGGCGGCGGGGACGCCGACCCTGTTGGAATTCGAACAGTCCGGCGGTGAAAATCGCAGCGCCAAGGCCATCGGCCTGATTTCGGCGGATGCGTCGCGGATAATTGAAGTGCTGAAAGATTATGATGCCTATACGAGGGTGTTCAGGGAAGACCTGCGGGAAACACACCCCCTGGCTCGTTTAGCGGATGGATCGAATATCGTCGCCTTCCGGGTTTTCGATCACTGGCCGAAAAAGAAGTACTACACCAATCGGATCCAT
>JAFGDC010000517.1 GCA_016932295.1 candidate division CSSED10-310 bacterium | reverse complement strand
TGATCGCGCTCGCCTTCGCATGGGTTGCCGGCGGACTCTTCCAGGTGGAACCCGATGAAGGAGGCGCGGTCCTCAGATTCGGGCGGCCGGTGCGCGATGAACTCCTGCCCGGTCTGCATTACCATCTGCCCTGGCCGATCGAGTCCCAGCACATCATCAAGACGAAGGAAATCCGGAAAGTCACCATCGGCTATGAGGAGGTGGACCGGATCCTTGGGACGAAAAGCACGGATGCCGAACTGCAGCGGCTGACCGGAGACACCAACATCATCAATGTGCAGTTGATGGTTCATTATGTCGTGAGCGATGCGGGGAAGTACCTGTTCGATCTGGAAGCACCTCGGCGGCTGGTGATAAATGCGGCGGAGACGGCCTTGGCGAGGCTGGTGGCGGAATACGCGGTGGACGCTGTCCTGACCAGCGGC
Source organism: candidate division CSSED10-310 bacterium (assembly GCA_016932295.1). The sequence goes on along the minus strand of JAFGDC010000517.1, from coordinate 8,659 downwards.
CGCACTACCTTGCAGATGCGCTGTCGCGATCTGGCGCAGGACATCCTGAACTCTTACGGGGCGGGGGTTCGCGTGGTGGTGACCAAGTTGCTGGTGGTAGAACCTCCGGAGGATGTACACGAAGCATTCCGAGACGTGGCATCCGCCAAGATTGATCGGGAACGGATGATCAACCAGGCGCAGTCGCTGGCCAACGACATAGTGCCGAAGGCACGGGGAGACGCGGAAAGAATCCGGCAGGAAGCAGAAGGTTATCGCAGCGAACGGGTGGCCGCGGCTCGTGGCGCAGCCGATCGCTTCGAGACGTTGCTTGCTGAGTACCGGACAGCGCCGGCCATCACCGCCGAACGCCTCTACCTGACCACCCTGCGCAAGGTGCTGCCAGCGGCGCGGATACTTATTCCGCCCAGTACCGGGGATCTCGACATTCGACTCGTCACCTCCCGACTCGCGGCGGAAATCGAGCGGACCGGGGCCGTGGATCAGTAATGCCGTGTTTCTTGAACGGACTGCATTGGCGAGGTCGCCGTGACGTGCGGAAGTGAGCGGATTGCATGAGTAAGACAGCGCTGGCTCTCAGCGGTGGAGTCGACAGCGCCGTGGCCGGATATCTCCTGCGAGAGGCTGGAAACGAACTGTTAGCGGTAACCATGATAACCGCGGCGTACCAGCAGTCGGATCATTTCCTTGCACCGGCCGCGCGAGTGGCAACCTGGCTCGGGATTCCGCATTCGGTGGTGGATGCGCGCGCCGAATTCGACAAGGCGGTGGTGGCACCGTTCGTGGCGGAGTATGCCGCCGGCCGGACTCCGAATCCATGCGTGGCATGCAACCAGACAATAAAATGGCGCCTCCTGCTGGAGTGGGCCGTGGCCCGGGGTTGCTCTCACCTGGCCACCGGACACTACGCCCGTACCGTGACCGATGGCCGACGCTGGTGGATCGAACGCGGCAAAGCCGGCGCCAAGGAACAGAGTTATTTCCTGGCACGGCTGGAGCAGGAGCAGATCGCCGCCACGGTTTTTCCGTTGCATGCTCATACGAAACGTGAAGTGACTGACGTCGCCGAGGATTTGACCATACCGCACGCCGCCGGTGAGAGCCAGGAGATCTGTTTCATACGAGGTTCCTATGCCGCGTTCGTGGAAAAGCGCTGGCCACAGCCGTTGCCACCTGGCGAGATAGTGGATCTTGACGGCAGAGTGATGGGAAGGCATCGCGGTCTGCACCATTATACCGTGGGGCAGCGGGGCGGCTTGGGAGTTGCCGCACCACGACGCCTGTACGTTGTGGCGCTCCAGGCCGCCGGAAACCGCGTGGTGGTAGGCCCCCGGGAAGCCTGCCACGCGACTCGGGCCACAGTCGACAACCTGTCCTGGATGGCGATTGAAGAACCGGTGGAGCGGTTCACCTGCCGGGTTCAGATCCGGTATCGGCACCGGCCGGTTACCGCCACAATTGTGCCTTCCGGTGATCGGGTGGACGTCGTGTTCGATGCGCCGGAAGCCGCGGTCGCTCCCGGTCAGACCGTGGTGTTTTACGATCGTGACCGCATCCTTGGTTGCGGGCGCCTCCTGTCGACCGCCTGAACCCCGGTATGTCCGCGCTCCATGGATGGTGGTTGAGACGGGCCAACTGCCGTGCTAGGGTGGCGGCCAGGGTATCTATGATAAAAATCTGCAGCCGGACATTCATTCTACTGATCGGTCTCGCGGCGTGTGATCCGCTTCCTTCAGTCCGGCTGGACCTTCTGTCCAGAACAGATTTGTGGAACTTCATGCCCGAGACGGTGCGCCTGCCCCTCTTGAATATCGAATCGACGGTATTTGAAACCGGCCTCGCGCCTCATGACGGATACGGTTGCTGGTCAGTCGGATATTGCACGAAACTCCGCCCGGTGTTTGTCGAGCCTGGCGATCGTATCATGGTGCTGCGGGCCATGGAGGCATTCGCCCCACCGGAAAATCCGCAAACCATCAGGATCGGCGTGAATGAAACAGAACTGGAAACCATCCAATTGGGACCAGGCTTGCACGACTATCGGGTAACGATCCCGGGAGCGTTGCTTCACCTTGGCCAGAACCAGGTGACCCTGAACTACGGACAGATCTTTCAACCCTATCGACTGGATCCGGGATCCATGGACAGTCGTTCATTGGCGGTGAAATTCAGGGATATCCTGTTCGCACATCCGGAGGCATCACTCGAACCGTCCGATTATCCGGATGCATCCCCCGGTCCGACGGCTATCCCCGGCGTGGGATTTCGAATCCCCATTCCCGCTGTCCTCAGTATCGAGTTGGCAGGCATGAAGCAGGTCAGGCTGCAAGCTGATTTTTCTCTCGATAATGGTGCAAGTGCCTGCGGCCTGATCGTCACCGAGGGCGGCACGATACGGCATCGGGCGTGGCTGGGTGACCTTCGCGAGAGCATCGACTTGACTGTAAACGCCGGAAACGCACTCCCTCAGATGGTGGAATTTTTCATTGGTTCACCGGCGAATCAGTCGACAGGCCAGGTGATCCTCGACCGATTGTCCTGCGGTTTAAAGGCTGAATGCCATCCGCGGGTTGAGGATGACCGCCCGCGAAACCTGGTGTTGATAACGCTCGATACGCTCAGGCAGGATCACCTTGGGGCATATGGTCAGTCCACGCTCAAGACGCCCTTTCTTGATTGCATGGCCCGGCATGGTTGCCAGTGGTTCGAGGCCTACTCTCATGTGCCGCTGACCGGTCCCGCCCATGCCTCCATTTTGACGGGACTCCTGCCTCATGCCACCGGTGTCCTGAGCAACCAGCACAACCTCGGGGTGTCCGCGATGACCATGGCGCGATTGCTGCGCGCCAACGGCTTCAGGACCGCCGGTTTCGTCAGCACCGCGGTGTTAAACAGCACATATGGATACCGCCGTGGTTTCTCGTATTTCAGGGATTGCGATTCGCCGCGCGGTTTTTTTGAAGCCGAGCAGACCAACGAACACGTGCGGGAGTATCTCCAGCGGCTCGATCCCAGGGAGCGTTTCTTCTTGTGGGTTCATTACTATGATCCGCACACGCCGTACTCACCGCCGGGGGTGAAGGGAGATCCATTGACGGCTCTCCTGGATGGCGCGGTGACAGCAACCTGGAACATTGCGGACGGTAGGCGGCACTCCAGCACCTTCAATGTTCCTCCCGGCGAATCGATCCTGACGCTGTCCACGGCGTCGGGGAATGGATGTTTCGTGCAATGGATGGATTTGAAGCCGCAACCAATCGGAATGGTAAAAGGCGACGGATGGGAACTGCTTGATTCCGAGTTCCTCGGTTCGGTCTGGTTCGCCAGGGAACAGGCGGAGATAGTGGTTCACAATCCATTCACGAGCAGCGCCGCCGTGACCTTCACCATACTGGCTGCGGACAATCCCGGCAGGGATACGCTGGCGGCGCGGTACGCCGGTGAGGTGGAGTATCTGGATCGACAATTGGCGGAGTTGTACACGCTGTTCCTGGAACGTGATCTGACCGACGGCACGCTGTTCGCGGTCACCGCCGACCATGGTGAATCACTGGGCGAACATTCCTTGATGGGTCATATCCATCAATTGTATGAGCCGCTTCTCAGAGTGCCGTTGATCCTGTTCGGCGATCGTGTGGAGATACATTGTGAAAGCCAGACAGTCCGTCACGTGGATCTGCTCCCGACCCTCCTCGGGCGCTTGCTGGTTGAAGCGCCGTTCGGTATGGACGGCAGCGATCTGGCGCATGCCAATGCCGCCGCGCTGCCGGTCTACGCCGAGACCTTCGCCATCGAAGCCAGGGAGGAGATCCGCTCCCTTAGAAGCGACTCGTTTCATTACCTGTGGTATCCCACCGGAGTTGGACGGGCGGAACTCTTCAACTTGGCGGAGGACCCCGCGGAAACGCATCCACTGAGCCTGGATCATCCCATGGTAAAAATCCTGGACAGCAACCTTCGGCGATTCATGCCGGCGGGAGAACTGGTGTCGCCGGCGGAGCCCCTGACACCGGAGCGAGAGGCCATGCTCAGATCGCTTGGGTATCTCTGACCGTGACCGTTCCGGGGGTCGAAAAAAGCACAGGAGGACTGAAGCAATCCGCCCCTCAGCACGCTGTGTGCCGGCAGGGAGTCAAGGTCATTTTTTCAGGTTGATGATATCACCCGCCATGAGAGAGTGCCGCTCGCCATCGGCCGTAATCAGGACCAGCGCGCCATCATCCCGTATCTGGTGCGGTTCGCCCCTGATTATTTGCCCATCGGGAGTCTGGAATACCACGACGGGCGCCATGGCGAGCATCTGCCGCCATTTCTGCATGAGTTGGGACGATTCGAGATCAAGGTCACACAACCAGAACCGCTCCATGCTCCTTGCCAGGCACGGCAGAAGGCTCCACGGTGTGATCCTGGAATGCGTTTCGGCGCTCAGGCTCGAGGCGGGAAACAACTGTCGGGCAGGCATCCCATCGGCAGGCAGGCAGTTGATGCCGATGCCGGCAAGGAGCGGCGCTTCAGGACTGGAGCCCACTCTTTCGAGCAAAGCGCCGGCTACTTTTTTCCCGTTCAACAGGATGTCATTCGGCCATTTGATGGACAGTTCCTGAAAGGTCCGCCTCGAGACTGCCTCGGCCAGTGCCAACCCGACAAGTATTGAAGCCATACGCAGATGAGCGGGAGATGGAGAGGTGAACAAAAAGCTGGCGTAAATTCCCCGCCCTTTGGGTGAAAACCATTTTCGACCAAGGCGGCCGCGGCCAGCCGTTTGCTCCGCTGCCACCACCCAGTTGATGCCGTCACCCGCCTCGATCTTCTGGCGCAGCAGGCTGTTGGTGGAAGGCGTCGAGGCGCAGCGGAACAGGGTACGGGGAGTGAACAAGGTGCTCACGAACCTGCCGTACTGCATATACCGGAAACCTCCTGCAATTGATGTAATAGAAGCGCTTGGTCCAGTCGGAAGACACCGGATCAGGCTTCCGGTCAATCGACCTTGTACCCCCTGAAGAATCGGCACAGGTGCCGCCAGTCTGAAACCCGCTTTCTCAGGAGTCGATCCACCTGGTCGAAACTTTTTTCGGCGAAAACGATATCTGTGATGATGTCATGGGTGGTTTTTCTGGTTACCAGGCCATGCCGGTGAGCCGCCACCACCTCACTGGCCAGACGGGCGCGGTTATCGGAGATTTCCCACCGGCGAGCCAGGTGATCGGTTTTGGATCCATCGAAGAGCATAAGATTGAAATAGCCGCCGATACCGACATTATTCCGGCTGGCGGTATTGGTGGCATCGATAATGGCCACCATGGCTTCGACCGGATCAATGTCACACATTCGTTCATGAACCGTTTTTAAACCCGCGAACTGAGAGAAGACCAGATCCGAGGTATCCTGTCCCGAGCCGATGGACGAAAAAATGGCCTGGACCGGTTCACATGAGAAACTGCGGAGATTGATAACGAAGATCCGGAACCCTTCCCCTGGATCATATCCGGCCAGGATGCCGCGGTTGACGTACAGGCCCTGGTTCTCGGTCTTGGTTCGCCAGGTCATGGCATCCAGCGCCTTGTCGGCGATTTCCTTCTGGCTGATATCGATACGCTTGCCATCCCGCTCGTAATAGCCGCGAATGAAGTCACGACCAGTGAAACCGTATTTTTGTGAAAGGAGTTCGTCGATATGGCGCCGTTTTAATTCCGCAACCTTCTCGAATGAGGCCGCCGCGATTTCCTGGATGGTCATGAAGCTTTCCGGCATGCGTCCTGGCCTGTCCAGTAACTTCTTGTAACGTTCGTTCAGCATGGCATGAATGGCTATCTTGATTTCCTCGGCGATGGCGGAGGTGCCGGAGCCGCCGTACGCCGCGGCGATACCGTACTGCCGCTGGATCGTATCAGGAATGATATTCTGAATTTTATCAGCCACATCCCCTTTGCGGCTCATCGCTCCCCAACTGGCCTGCTCGTCACACACCATAGCACCTGAATGATCGTTGAACTTGATTGCGTTGACAACGGTCATGATGCACTCCTTCCCGGCAAACTATCCAGTTTATAACCGCGCAGGAAATGCTCCAGCGCGTAAGGATCGCCGGCACCGGCGAACAATGCCTCCTCCGCCGCATCGGCCGCGCCCCCAGCGAACAGCAGCATTTCCACGAGGCGCCAACCCAGTTCCTTGTCGATGAATCCAAAATCCATGGCGGCCACCGTCTCGCTGGCCAGTTTCGTGGAATCACCGGTGAGTTCCCTGAATCGTGATGCCCGTTCCTTTTGTTCTCCATCGATGATGATGATATGCGGATATCCTCCCACCTCATGGTTGAATCGCGCCGCCTCGTTGAAAGAACGCAGCAGTTCGATCATGGCTTCCATGTGGTTGAAGCCGAGACGCCGCTCACTGAGCTGCTTCCGGTTCGCGTAGGCAATCAGGCTGAGTGTGGAAACGTCGGATCCCTTGCCGATGGATTCGAACGAACCTGAACCGACGAAGACACCACCTTCGGCCGCTTCGAAGAGATTCCATTCGAATCCCCGGGTCGGATCATAACCGGCGATGATGCTTACGTGGTCGATGATCGGGGCCACGTGAGGATTGCCGTTCTGCAACGTGGCGATACCCTGGGCTTCCTTCACCACTGAATCCTGTTTTATTTCCACCTTGCCTGCTTCTGATTCGAAATAGCCCCGGTTCAGATCATCTGCATTGAAGCCGAAACAGAAGTTCAGTTTCTGGTTGAGCAACTCACGGATCAGGGTTTGCAGTTCACCCACCGCGATCCTGGTAATGCCCGCGATGGTGCGCAGTTCAGCGGCGCGTCCGCCGCCGGCCTTGAAGAGTTCCCGCAGTCGGCGTCGGATCCTCTGTCCGCCTTCGAATCCGATGGACGGAGTGCCGACCGATCCAAAGACTACTTCAACTCCCAGTTTCTCCGCCATTTCCTCATCCAGCAGCGCCTGCAGATTGTCGAAGGACAGCAGCCTCCTGATGCCGCGGTACCATTGCTCTTCATCGGCAATAAGAGCGCCGGCGCTGTGGTTGAACTTCATGAGATTGATCACCGACATATCGGCCTCCTCGAATGATGGTATTCTCGTAAATCCGATTTGTACCACATCGATTCAGACCTTACCAGCGCGGCTCGGTCGCCCGGTGATCATGACCATCATCCGGCACGCCGGCCGCCCGTGTGAAGCGGTTTGTACCTCCCGTTCCGGCTGCCCGCAGAGCCTGACGGATGATCCGTGTATCCAGTTATGGTGGGGTTGGAGGCGATGGGTGAAGTGAGTTTTCGAAGCAGTTCCGACATGAAAATTGAATCTCGAAATTGTTGCTATTATTGGACGGTTCAGCTAGGTTAATGATGACCTTGTGTGATTTCTGGATTTTTTCCCCGAGGGAGACGTATGAAAACTTTGTGGCGTCGTGCAATGTTATGTTCAGCGGTAACGGTTTTTGCCGGTATGCTTTTGATTGTTGGCGCACAAGCGGCTCCGCCCGCGTATTTTTTGTTGGATGACGCACTGCTGCAGCGCGAGACACCCACGCTTACGCCCACCAACACAATGACTCGCACACCGACGAGAACCCCAACACGCTCGCCCACGTTGACTCCGACACTCACCCCCACCCACACGCCGACCCCGACTCCCACCGCTGTCCCCACGATGTGTATTGACAATATACTGGACAATCCCGGCTTTGAATCATGGATCGACAACGGCGCCAGCGGACCGCCCGACGAGTGGACCAAAGCCACCGCTGGATTCACTGCCAGCCAGCAGACCACCATCGTCCTGGAAGGAACCTACTCGGTCGACCTCGATTGGACGAGCACCGATATTCAGGAGTTCACGCAAAGCGTTCTGGTCATTCCAGGAAATATGTATGACATCCGCCTTCATTATTATGACAACGACACCGGCGGTCGGATAAGGCTTTACTGCTATTGGCGCGATAGCAACGGCGATCCGCTGGGCACGCCGATGGCGAGTGCATATTCCGTCGACGCCACTTACTGGCAGAGGTATGAAATCCTGAACGAACGAGCGCCGGCCGGAGCGGTATCGTTCCAGTACACGGTGGAGATGCATGATGTGGCCGGGTGGTCCGGCTCAGCCAACGTATACATCGACAACGCGGAATTCTGCGGTGTGGAGCCGACCCCCACGCTCACGCCGACACTCACGCCCACGTTGACCCCGACCTTTTCCCCCACGCTTTCACCCTCACCGACATTGAGCCCTACCTTTTCCCCCACGCGTTCACCCACCGCCACACTATCACCCACGTTATCGCCGACCCTAACCCCAACGGCGACCCTGTCGCCGACACTGAGTCCGACGTTGTCACCGACAGTCACCTTGTCACCGACGCGGACACCCACGGACACGCCCACCAGGACGCCGACGGAAACACCGACATTGACTCCCACCGTCACCCTGTCGCCGACGCTGTCACCCACGTTGACCCCCACGGTGACGCTGTCACCGACACTCACTCCCACGCTCTCGCCAACGGTGACCCTCAGCCCGACCCTGACGCCGACCCTCACGCCCACGGTGACCCTGTCGCCGACGTTGAGCCCCACGCTGTCGCCGACTGCCACCCTATCGCCGACACGAACGCCCACGGACACGCCCACCAGGACGCCGACGGAAACACC
>JAFGDC010000516.1 GCA_016932295.1 candidate division CSSED10-310 bacterium | reverse complement strand
TGGATTCCGGAGAAGAGCTGAAGATCACTCCCGATGGCGACTATGGTTTAATGCAGGTTGAACTGCCCCCGGGTACGTATGCGGTACGGGCATGGTTCGGCGGCACCGGGCTGCGGCGGCTGGCGTCGGGATTCTCCTGGCTCGGCACCCTCCTGTTGATCGGCTGGCCGGCGGTTGCCGCGTATACGAAACATGCCGGCGCGGCACGCGCCCGTCGCCAGTAGTCCGGACATGGCATGGTTTCATCGAATGCTGCGCGTTGCCCGAATCGGACAACCAGGCGGACCGTCAGCGCTCCGTGTGCACCGCCGGAGCGATTGAAGGTATCACACCCCGGGTGCCGGGAAACGGTATCCACTCCCGCCGCCAAGTGGCGATGGGGAACCTGGACCAGCCTGCCTCGTCATCCTTCAGCATCAGATCCCACTCACCCCGCTCGCCCATGTCCGCGGGTTCGAGTTTCCCTTCCCTGGCCGCGAACAGCCGGATGCAAGTTCCTTGGGCAGGTTGCAGCAGCGCGCGGTAGATAGTACGGTACGGAGGTTCCGGTTCCGGTCCCTTGAACGTCATATCGGCCGTGGCCACGACACGATCCTGGAATCGCATGGTCAAACCGGCCGGAACCTCGTGAGAGAATAGTTCAATCATTTGGAAAAAATCATTGTCCCGTTGGAAGATCGACGGCCAGATTTCAACGCCCTGCCGGATTCTCCAATCAGCGCCGGGAACCAGGCAAAACAATACTCCGCCCGCCACATGCGTCACGACACCATACTGGAAATGAACCACATGTGACGGGAAGGCTACTTCCAATTCCACTTTTCCACCTTCCCGGCAGATCCCCTCGAAAGGCAGCCAGAGGCTCTCCACCAACGACGTGTTGATGGATGGCAGGCTCAGCAGCGCGGCGACTCCCTTACCGGAAAAGTTGACCGGCACCGGTGAAATAGTGCTGGCATCGAACCCCACGAAGCGCCCGAGTATCCTGTCGCGCCAGCCGATTCCAACCTCGGAATACTCCCACAACGGCTTCGCACCGGGAACCCCGCTCCTGAGGATCTGATCTTCAACGACCACGGGCAACCGGTCATGGGTGCCGCCGGTGAGCAGCGTGTAGAGGATTTGCGCCAACAGACGGTTCATGCTGGGACCGAGATGACCAAACCGCATGAAGTAAGGGAAACGATTGCCCATTCCATGTATGCAATCGTCCACCAGCATAAGGTTCGCCCGCTCCATGTCCCCCAGCCATTGGGTCAGATGGTCACCATCATGGAGTGCGATCACGGGTATTCCCGTGTCCAGTATCTTGCCCACCAGTCGTCTGATCAACGCACCAGCCTCGTCGTCCAGGGATCCCTTGTAATAGTAAAATGGATTCACGGGAAAATCCCGGCCGGAGGGCAGCAGCGCTTTGAGAATCAGCGGCGTCGTGCGTTCGTAACGGAGATAACGCAGCGGTGGAATGAACCGCCGCCACGCCGCCACACGCTGCCGTGGCGTCATGCCCACCGGTTCGACCAGGCGCACGTCGTCTCCATCCAGAACAAACCGCGAATGAGCCGCTTCGAATTGCTCCGAATAACTGAAGGAGTTCATCCTGGACGTCTGGAATCCCGCTGGTCCCAGCACCACGTAATCCAGGTCGAAGCCGCGCGCAACCTTGTCCCACATGAGGTATGTCTGGTTGAAGCCATAGGCGTTGACACCGAAGTTCAACACTTCCACCCTGTCGTGGCCATGGTCTCGGAACAACTGTTGCAACATGGAAGGGTAATCGGACTGTTCTCCCACTTCCGCGCAGTAGGTGAACGAATCGCCGAAACAACCGATGCGAACCACTTCGGGAGGCTTCTCCTTCACAAAACGGGTGAAGGAACTCGCCCGCTCGGTGGTAACAAATCCAAGATGCCGCTCGACTTCGCGCGGGACATGCCGGATTTTTGGGGTGGTGGCGGGTACAGATTCCGGTGGATGTCTCCACAGATACACCAGGAAGGCGGCGTACATCATGCCCACCAGCATCAAACAGGTGAAAAACCCGTATCGAAGCATGCTGATGCAGCGCCTGAAAGGGGTCATAGACCTCCGCCCGGAAACGGGAGGCGGAGCGCCACCGAGCCGACGATGGATGGTGACGGTATCCGCGGGAGGTTCAAGGACCGTATTCCCAGGCCACCGAGTCCATCTCTCCGATGAGGGCGGACAGATCCTGACTGAGCACGGCACCATGCATGAACAGGCCGTTCAGGCTGTCCCCGCCGGTATCCGGCCAGGTCATGGTGCGCAGCACCGGCACCGCGCTGAATCCCACCGGCACATCCCGTCGTTCATAGTCGAATGTGCCACCCTGGGAAAGCGAGAAATAACTCCAGGACGGCCAGAACCACAGATCGTCGCCGTACTGCAGTGCGAAACACAGCGGCTGCTGCCAGAGAGCCGAGCCGTGGTTGACGACCATGGCGGTAATCCAAAAACTTTCACCAGGACTGACGTGGAGCGGCATATCCAGTTTTACGCCGAGGGACGATGACGGGGTTGGAGAACCCGGAACGGTGGGCGTGCCGGTGGCGGTGGGTGTGGCGGTGTGGGGCAGGATGGGAGTGAAGGTGGGGGTGGGAGTGGCGGTGGCGATGGGAGTGGCGGTTGGGGTGGTGGTCAGGACGGGAGTGCGGCTGGGCCATGGCGTTTGTTCGGCGGTGGGCGCGGGAGTGGGATAGAATGAGGGATAGCTGTGATATCCCATGTCGACCAGGGCGCTGTCGGCGTATCCGTCGCTCCTGGTGGTCAGTTCGTTCATGCAGACAACTTCGCCCTGCAATTGATAGCAGGAACTCAACGCCGTCGCGGCGCCGGCGTTGATGCAGGGACTGTTGTGTTCCTGTCCGGCGGCTGTATGGCTGAGATAATAACTGCTGCCCGGACCCGTGGTGAAATAGGGATCGGTGTTTATATTGCCGTTGCCTGCAAAGCCTCCCTCCACGTCGGAGTAGGTGATCGCGGGCGCCATGCCGGAGGTGTAAATCGCCTCGGGCGTATTACCCCACAGGATGCAATTGAGCAGCGTGGGAGCTGGCTCGGAACTGCAAAACAGGGCGCCGCCGTGGGTGCTGGAGTTGTCGGCAAGAGTGCAATTCTCCAGCCACGGCGCCGAGGATTCAGCCCAGCCGCCGGCGCCGAAATTGACGACATTGTTGTTGAAGAACAGGCAATTGTAGAATTCCGGCGACGATCCAAGCTGACAGTGGAAACCACCGCCGACGACCGCGACATTGGCGCTGAATACGGTACCCGCCACCGTGACATCGGTGCATGCCAGCAGGTAGATGCCGGCGCCGTAGGCGGCAAAATTGCCAGACAGTTCACAGCGCTGCATATCCAAGGCGGTGCGATTGCAATAGATGGCACCGCCTTCCCCGAAGCCTGAGTTCATGGCGATGACGGTGCCGGTAATGGACGGAACGGATTCGAACAGGGTCAATCCGCCACCCTTGGAAGCCCGGTTGTCGCTGACGTTGCTGCCGATTATTTCCACCGCGCAATAGCTGCCGTTTAAGCCACCGCCGAGACTCGTCGCCTCGTTGCGATTGATGTTCACGCGCTCCAGCACGGGCGAACAGGCATATCCCACGGATACACCGGCGCCGTCAACGGCAAGGTTGAAGGCCATCGTGGTGTCCCTGATATATGGCGAACAGAAGTCGTTCATGGCAATGCCGCCACCGGTGGCGGCCTCGCAGTCGGAAATGCTGCAATTGCTGATGGTCGGCGATGCCGTGCTTTCACAGCCGATGCCGCCGCCGCTGGTGGCGTTGCAGTCGATAATCCGGCAGCGCTCGATGGTGGGTGAGGCGTTGTTGCAGTAAATACCGCCGCCGGCGCCGCCGGTTCCGTCCCGGATCACCAGTCCCTGGAGCACGCTGCTGGCGGTCTCCGCGTGATCGAAGAGAAAGCCGCGACCCAGATCCTCGCAATCGATTTCACAGGAGAAAGTGTCATCCGCGGCGCGGACCGTGATCTCCTTGCCGTTGAAGGTGATGTCGCGAAAGCCGGCGCCGGCATATGTACCATTGGCGACAATGACGGTGTCACCATGCACCGCCGCATCGATGCCGGCCTGGATGGTAGGCTGATCGGCAGGCACATGAATGTGCGCCGCATGACCTTGAACGACGGCCAGCAGCAGTACGACCGGGAGCAATCCCTCTCGCCTCATTCCTGTCCTCTCAATCGCCTGAAGTTGTACGCATCCATAGGTTGTGTACTCAAAGAATGCTCATAAGTAAAGGATCTTCACCGACCCTGTCATTCACCTTTCCCCGGTCGGAAACGACTCAATGTCGGTCACTGGTGAACCAGGTGCCGGCGAAGAAGGCCAGATATCGCCCATCCGGCAGCCTGATGTTGACCGGCCGATAAAGCCGGTCGAACCGATCCATGTCCGCGAACAGATCCATTTCCTGAACGGTGGCCTGAAAATCAATCGAGGGCTGCTTCGTCACCAGGCCGTTGCCGACAAGGAGGATATCCGGCCGCCGCCGCAGCACGTAATCACCATCGTGCTTCTCATGCCAGCGCCTGGATGGATCGAAATCCGCTTTTACATGGGCAATGTGCCGATCCGTCAGGCCCAGCATGTCGAGGGTGGGCAGGCCGGAAAAGTACGGGATACGTCCGATCGCGGTACATGCCACCCGGGTCCCGGCGGGGAACACCTCGCCCAACCGGCGGCCGACCGCTTCCCAGCGCGGGAAAAGGATATCCTGTTCCAACCTGTATTGCCGGTATTCCGCTCCAGTGAAAGACGGCCAGAGGGCGGCGGCCGCAACCAGCAGGGTAAACGGTAATCGCTTCGAGGCGGCCCATGGCACGGCGGAAACCGTTTCGTCCAGGAGTATGGCGACCAAGGGCAGCAGGGGCGCCATGAACCTGAAATAGGGCATGAAGTCTCCTCCCACGAGAAGGACATAAAGCCCCTGGATCACCAACACCATGATGATGAGCCTGCTCCGGTTGGAAACCGGTCGAACTTTCATCAACCAGAGCAGCGGCGCCAGGGGGGCGCCACACCAGAGCAGGAAATCACGCCAATACAGCAGTCCGGCCCCGGCCAGAGCCGGCCAGTCACCCGATTTGGCATACAATGTATTGGGCAGCATCGAATCGTAATAGGACCAGCGCCACATGAAATAGGGCAGGTATCCGATTGCCGCGGTGGCGCTCACGACCAGCGCCACGCGACGGCGGCGCCGCACCAGGAGGTATGCTCCCACCGCGGCCACAACCGGCGCGCCATCCGGACGGGTCATAACCAGGGCCGTCCCCAACCCGCCCAGAGCATATGTCCGCCACGTAACCTCCCGCATGTCCGCGGCGGGCAGGACAAACAACAGCAGGAGCAATGCGAACAACGGCGTCTCCATACCGGCGCCGGCCCAGAACGCGAAGGGTCCGGCCGCCGCCAGGAACCAACTGCCGGCCAGGCCGGGCTCTCCATCCGGCGGCCGGCGCGCCACCAGGAACAGACAGCCGCCCGCGCACAGCAATCCCCACAGCGCTCCCCAGAATTGCGGATTATCCAGACCGGATCGGAAATGGAGACTCATCCACGCCATCCAGGTAAACGTTGTGTAACCCTCCACCGGCGCCTCGCCCGGATTGAACACCGGACCGTGGCCAGCGGCCCAGTTGCGGGCGAACCGGTAGGTGATGAACGCATCGTCCGCGGTATAATCGAAATGTCGTTGATGAAGCAGCAGGACGAAAACGGCCGGCACCAGCACCAGGAGCGCCGCCGGCGGGTAGCCGCGGCGAACGGTGGTACGGCGTCCGTCACTCATTCGGTGGGAACCTGGAAATGAGCACCTGGATCACCGAAATGTCATCCGACGGCCAGTGCACGCCCACCAAGTCGGTCCGGCCGTCGCCGTCCAGATCCCGGCTCATGAAGAGTCGTGAAGAAGTCATGGGAACGCGCGCACATTCACCCTTCTTGAACAACTTTTCACCCCGGTTCCAATAGATCCGGCATTCATCTCCAGCCGGCACTGCCAGGTCCGGCCGGCGATCACCGTTGAAATCACCCACAGCCACCGCGGCGGGACGCGGCGGACCAAGCTGGGGATATGTCATCACCGCCGGCAGCACATCGGTGGGACGACGCTCATATCCCTCGCCGCCCAGTTTGTACAGCTCGATGAAATACGGCACCAGGCCGCGGGCGAGTGAATCGGTGATGCCATCCGCTGAGAGCGGCACCCGGGAGGCGAGCATTTCCATCGAACCGTCACCGTCAGCGTCCAGGAATGACTCGACGATGTTCAGACCCGGCAGCACATGGCGCAGGTCCGGTGCGCCGGTGAACACACCTCCGGCGCGGCCGCGATGTATTTCGCGGCTGGAAACAGCGCCATGCACCGCATAGCCGAAAGACGACCGCACCAGGTCGGGCATGCCGTCCGCGTTGAGGTCCAGGCAGAACATCCGCTGGTCCAGCAATTCCGTGGTCGTCGGGTCCAGGGCGGCGCTCAGCAGCGTGATCCGGTCCGGCGCGGACTGAAAGCCTCCGCTGTTCACATAGGTAATGAGGCGGTCTTGATCGGCGCCCAGGATGTCCAGGTCACCGTCGCCATCCAGGTCGAGCTGCCAGGCACTGGGCCGGCGTTCGACATAGGACGTTGCGGGCAGGGCGCCGGAACCGTCGAGCCGGGCGGTCATAATCGCCTGAAATGCCAGCCGCCGATAAAGAAGCACCTTGCCGGCCCGTGCCGCCCACAGATCGAATCCATCCCGGCGCGGCGCCATAAACAGCGAGGTCGAATCGTCCAGGGGCATGAACAGGTCCAGAAAACGCGGCGGCCCCACCCGCCGCCAGCGCATCGTTTCCTCCACGCTCCGCTCCGCCGGCAGCAGCAGGTTAAGTGTCCGCGATTGACTGGTTTGGGACGGAAGGGTACGGGCATCAATGCCGGCATCGGTCCAGCGAAGGATCTCTGGCCGGCCGTCACCAGTATAATCCGCCAGGGCCACGCCGGCGGCCGGACCAAGATCCACCGCCAGGGTGCTGTCGGCGCTGAACCCGCCTGCGCCGCCCGGCAGCCATTGCAATACCACGCTGCCGCCCGGAATCGTGCTCAACACCACCAGGTCAAGCCAGGGATCCTCGTCCAATTGCATGATACGCAGATCATGGATGCACCCGGCGATCCGGACATCGCGAATCCGTGAGCCCTGCTCCGCTTGCGCACTCGACCAGGCCATCGTGACCATGATCACACCCGAGATCAGTCCACCTCTCACCGGTTCCTCCTTGCAACTGTTCACCTCTACAATGCCCCAATCCCCGGTGAACTGGCAACCCACCGGTCACCAATGGCATGCGCAGGCATGACGGCACCGTCAAATTGCCCTTGAAAAAAACGCCGCCATGACGTACAACCCGCTCTGCTTTCCTCCACCGGGGATGCTGAGGAGGTGCAAGGTGATCATAGGGATAATCGGCCGCCCTTTCAGCGGCAAAAGCACGGTGTTTCGAGCCCTCAGCGGCGATTGCCGCATCGAACACAAACAGGGAATCTCGAGGAGCAGGATCGAAGTGCCTGATCCTCGCATCAGGCAGCTGGTAGATCTCTATCACCCCGCCAAGGTTGGATACGTAACAGTGGATGTGGCGGATTTGGGAGCGGTCCTGGATGCCGGCTCGAGAGTCCGGGCCGGAACTGCGCCGCTGCTGCGCGACAGCGACTGCCTGGTCCTCGTGGTGGGCGCCTATGGAATCGCCGATGGAGCGGATGTGCGGAGTCATGTCCAGACGCTGATCGACGAATTCCAGGTCCTGGACCAGATACAGATCGAAAGCGGCCTGGAACGTCTGCGTAAAGAGCGGGGGAATCCCGTTCTGGAACAGCTCCTGGCACGCTGCCTGGAACGCCTGGAACAGGGTGACATGCTCAGAAGCATGATGCTGAACGAAGCTGAGGCGCGGCTCCTGTCAGGATTCCGGTTCCTGACCCTGAAGCCGCTCCTCGTGCTCATCAACGAATCAGACCGTAACTGCAACAAGGCCACGTACCCGGGTCTCGACGATATCTGCCGCCGCTATCAACTGGCGCAGTTCCGGATGAGCGCTCCTCTGGAGGAAGAGTTCATCTCGCTGGCAGCCGAGGAACAGGCGTTCTTTCTTGCCGAGCTGGGATTCGAGGATGTCGCCCGTGAACGGTTTCTGGCGACCGCCTACACCAGCCTGGACCTGATCTCGTTCTTCACTGTCGGGCACGATGAGGTGCGGGCCTGGTCCATCAAGCATGACACCTGCGCCGTGAAAGCCGCGGGCCGAATCCACAGCGACCTGGAACGAGGTTTCATCCGGGCGGAGGTCATGCGCTACGAGGACATCCTGGAACTGCGCGACGAAGCCAGGGTCAAGGCGGCCGGAAAATGGCGCCTGGTGGGCAAGGAATACATCATGCAGGACGGCGACGTGGTCAATTTCAGGTTCAACGTCTGAACCGGCGCCGTGCCTTGAACACTAGGTCCCGACGGAAACCAGGGACCGACGGTCCGTCTTCCCCCGGGGTCGTACCCGGAATCTTGCAATGTTCGTCGTGATGCGTTGGCTTTCAATCTTCTACAGCATCCAGGCGAGGCGCTCTTTCCAATTGGGGTCGTACCCCGAATCTTGTAATGATCGTCGTGGTGCTTGGCTTTCAACCTTCCACGGCAGCCAGGCGATGCTCTCTTCAAAGGGGTCGTACAATTGGGGTCGTACCCCGAATCTTGTAATGATCGTCGTGGTGCGTTGGCTTTCAACCTTCCACGGCAGCCAGGCGATGCTCTCTTCAAAGGGGTCGTACTCTCTTCAAAGGGGTCGTACCCGGAATCTTGTAATGTTCGTCGTGATGCGTTGGCTTTCAATCTTCTACAGCATCCAGGCGAGGCGCTCTTTCCAATGGGGTCGTACCCGGAATCTTGCAATGATCGTCGCGATGCGTTGGCTTTCAACCTTCCACGGCAGCCAGGCGATGCTCTCTTCAAAGGGGTCGTACCCGGAATCTTGTAATGTTCGTCGTGATGCGTTGGCGCCGGCAGGACTAGACACTCGCTATCACCACCGTAAGGTCTCTGGTGCCAACGGTTCGCAACGCTCATTACAACGTTCCGGGTATGACCCCATCAGCACGACCCATCGATGTGAGGGAATGCCG
>JAFGDC010000059.1 GCA_016932295.1 candidate division CSSED10-310 bacterium | reverse complement strand
TCCGGACGGTTCCGCACATCCGGCGTGATGGCCAGCGTCACGCCGTTGCCGTACGTGCAGGCGCTCAGGCCGCCGGCGGGATTGTGTCGCAGGTTCTGTGCCAGGATCACCGGACCGCCGCCGAGATCCACGCTGACCTGCTCGAGCAGGTTGGTGGCGGTGATCCCGGAACCTGCATTACCAGCCACGGTGTTGAAGTGGATCGAGGCATTGGAGTAGGCGATCTCGATTCCTGTCCCCTCATTGTCCGCCACCAGGTTCTTATGGATCAGGCCGCCGCCCAGATGGTAGATGCCGCCACCCGATTATCGACGATTCTGTTTCCGATCACGGCGGCGGAGACATACAGCCCATAGACGGCGTACCCATCGCCGCCGGACGTGATGGTGAAGCCCTCGAGGGTGCTTCCTTCGGCCAGGCGCACACCGGTGCCACCGCCCCGCCGTCCAGCACGGTCTCGAGGCTGGCGTTGTACCAAGGGTTGTAAAGGAAGACTTCGCTGGTGCAGCCCGCACTCATGAGGTGTACGTCACGGGCCATGGTGATCGGCCCATTGCAGGTGCCTGGAGAAACCAGCACCAGATCACCTCCATGCGCGGCTGGTAACGCTTCCTGGATGGTTGCATAGTCTTCGCCGCCGGGACCGACGGTAATGGTTCCGGCGCCGGTAATCGAGACCATCAAGGATATGCGCACCAACAGTGCACCAACAATCCTCATGGCGTTCCCCTTTCGAGTCTTCACATGAACAGGCGATTCACTTCGAACAGGTCTATTCAATCGGCATTCCACCAAGACTACACATAGAGGAAAGACGCAATGAAAACGATTTCGTAACACCTCGAGTAACAATTTCAAAGCCTCGAATTTTCAGATCCGCTTAGTCAGCGTTATCCTTATTCAACAGTTTGTTGCGATTCTCCATCGCCTCTCTGGGTTTTTCGATCCCCGGCGGCGCGCAGGGCTTTGCTGTCAGGCGCACGCCGGAGATTTACCGCTATGGTAGTAGTGGCAGGTTGTCACGATTCAGGTTCGTTCTTATTGTCCCAGAGAGTAGCCAGGGTGGCCCGCCCTGGTCGGAAGCGTCGGTTCGGGCTCCGTGCGCAATGGCTTGAACCACTGTGGACCGGGAACCGGACCAGGATGGACCAGAACCAGACCAGGATGGTCTGGCTACCCCAAAAAACACCTTCGTCGCTTGGGTATCTCGGAGTACAAGGCCTGGCAACGCATCAAGGGGCGCATGACAATGATGCCCGGATGCCGGCCAGCGGGCAGGCGGTCAGTACGGCCATGCACGAAAAGAAGGCTCAGAGGCGAGTCTGGCGACTCGCGCAACCAGGGCGCGGCTGGCGCCACGCGCTCCATTGGGCGGCCGGCGCTTCGTGTGCGCATGCAAAGACGAGAAGGCCAGGACGCGAGTCTGGCGACTCGCATAACCAGGGCGCGGCTGGCGCCACGCGCTCCCTCTGGTGGCACCACGCGGTCCATAGGATCGGCGGTTGGGTAGAACGTGATTTTGGGTTGTTGTGGTTCCTTCAGTACAGCCGTCGCGTGAAGATGCCGACTGAAATCGGCCATCCGAGAGCACCCGCAGGTCGGTCGTGCCTATAGTCGGTGGGTGGTGGATGGTGGATGCCGGCTAGTAATAGTCGAACTCCACGCCGGCGGCCTCGCCAATCAATTCCATCGTGCCAGGCCGGAGGAACGCGGCATGGAACCATACCCCTTCAAGCTGCCGGCGCCGGGCGGCCAGTCGAAATCCAGGATGACCTCCGGCTGCTCCACACCAGCCTCTCGGTGAAGGTCGAATCAGCCGGGGGCGCATCACTGCGACCCCGGTTTTCCGGTTCGATGACCCGCAGGGAAGGATCACCCAGCTTGACCATGCCCGGATATTGTTCGGAATTGTAACCGGATGCCCACCAGTATCTCAGCCCCTCCCCGACGCGTTCGCCGTCACCGATGCGCTGGTAGGCTGACAGCAGACCGAAGGCATAGGCCAGCTTGGTGCTGCCGAATGTGAACAGCGCCTTGCTTTTGCGGAAGATGTACCAGTTGCCCATTTGGAAAAGGGGCGAGTCGAGACGATAGTAGCTTGCATCATGCTGCACGGGATGATTCCTCCGGTATTCCTCCGGTATTCCTCCGGCGCGATCAGGTGGCGGTCCAGCGGATCAAGCGGATCGACAATTCGGCCGGGCAAGGGACCCGGAGCCGCGGCAACGACAGCGGTGAGAAGCAGCGCCAGCAAACCGCAACAATACCAGCCCCCCTCGTCTATTGGGCGCTTCCTTCACGATGCGAAGCAGAAAAATGGTACCAGCCCTTCTGGTGGATGTTCAGAATAGTATCAGCATGCGCTTCCTGCAATGATTGATCAAGTGCAGTGAGCGGGTAATCCCCGACAGCAGCAGCGCCAGACTCAGATCATGTCCGACCCGCAAGCCAGTTGAGGAGAACTCAACGGGCGGGAGCGGCGGCAGCCATGACAGCGCCAGGCGGGAACGCATCGTTTTTCTTCAGAGTTGATGAATCAGATGATAACACGTAACATGCTGCGGCGGATAAGGTGCCTGATCCCGCCTGAAAGGAGAATGGAATGAAACGACGCCGAATCAAGAGGGTGATGCTCATCAACCCACCCAATATCGTCTGGAAGGGCCAGGACCGCAAGCGGGTCGACCTGCCCATAGGATTGGCTTACCTCGCATCCGTTCTGCAGATGGAAAAATTTGATGTACTCGGCGTCGATACCCTGCTGGAGGGCTTCGAAGAGGAACACGAAGCCAAGGACGGCCGCGTGAGGTTCGGGTTGTCCGATGCACAGATCAAGACCCGCATTCGGGACTTCAATCCCGACGTCGTCGGTGTCTCCAGCATGTTCAGCAAAAGCTTCAACCTGGCGGTGCACATGTGCAGGCTGGCCAGGGAAGTGAATCCCGAAATCATCACGGTGCTGGGGGGCAACCACGCCTCGACCCTGCCGGAACAGTGCCTGAGGCGGTCGGACGGCACCCTTGATTTCGTTGTCATCGGCGAAGGCGAATTCACCACCGGCCTTTTACTAAGAGGCATTGCGAACGGTTATGATCTCAGGCGGATCAACGGCATCGCGTTCCTGGACGAGGCCGGCGACGCAGTCATCAATCGCCCGCTGGAGCCCATCCAAAACGTGGACATCCTGCCCTGGCCGAATCGCAACATGTTCAACATCATGGATTACTCGCGCATTGCCAAACCCCACGGCGACGATCTCAAGCACACCCCCTACACCACGTTCATCTCCAGCCGCGGCTGCCCCTTCAAGTGCAATTTCTGTGCCGCCTATAACGTGCACGGACGCAAGTACCGTCCCAGGAATCCCAAGGACGTGCTGGATGAACTGGAGTTTCTCGTTGAACGCTATGGACTGCGGGAGGTCCACTGGGAAGACGACAACCTGACCGCCGACCGCGAACGCGCGCTGGCCATCTTCAACGGCATGATCGAACGGCGCCTCAACCTGTCATGGGCGACCCCGAACGGCATCGCCTTCTATACCCTGGACAGGGAAGTGATAGAAAAAATGGTGGAGTCCGGCTGTTACTCGGTGTGGGCATCCGTGGAGACCGGCGACGAGGAATCCTTGAAACGGATGGGGAAACCCACCCCCATGCAGGCCTTCAGGGATTACATCCCGATCTTCAAGGAACTGGGCATACCGGTCAAGGGAACCTTCCTGTACGGCTTCCCGTGGGAAACCAGAGAACATATCGAGAACACCTTCCGGTTCGCCCGTGAACTGGACCTGGATTATGTCGTGTTCTATATCGCCACGCCCCTGCCCGGCACCGAACTGTGGGATATGTCGCTGGAATCCAATCCCGAACTGGCATCACCTGATTTCGACTGGGAAAAACTACAGTTCGGACTCAGCAACATGGAAGTGAACGGAATCAGTAAAGAAGAAATCCAGCAAATGCGGAAGAAATTCTGGTTGAAAGTCAACTGGGATCTCGACGAGGACCAGGAAGCACCCGACGGCATGTAACCGGCACGGGATAGAGCACTGCCCGGACTGTCCACCCAACCTGCCGGTCGCAGCGATGCCGGGTTTACCCGACATCTCCGGGCATGCCATGGTTGCGACCTTCAGCCGCGCTGCCATGCAGGGGTACGCGGGAAATTGGCCAAGACGCGAGTCTGGCGACTCGCGAAACCAGGGCGCGGCTGGCGCCACGCGCTCCCTCTGCCGGCGCCACGCACTCCCTCTGCCGGCGCCACGCGCTCCCTCTGCCGGCGCCACGCACTCCCTCTGCAATCCCCCCCCACATCCCCCTCCTTTAATCCGCAATCCGCAATCACCAAATCCCAGGCACGATCACGCAGGCCGAAGTGTTTACTTCTCGTTCATTCACACCAACTCCGAACTATTTCGTAACGCATTCCTCACAATGCATCGGGGTGAACAAAGGATTCCCGATGCGGATCGTCACAACAGGCATGAGCAGGACGACGAAACGGCACTGCGCCAATGCACCGGGAGAGTCCGAACAAGCGTTCGGAGCACTCCGGTCGCAGGCGGGACTCACATGGCAAGTGAACGATGGCGGTGTGACCATTTCTTGCGTTCATCATCATCTTGTTTCGCTCACATCGCCAAGCGCACAATGCAATGAGCGTGCCTGATGTTGTGTATTTTGAAAATTTTATACATTGATATATCTCTATAATCGGCTGATTTCATTCCATCGACAGCCATGAGGGCAAGGCCGTCGCCATCATGCGCGAAGAGGGCTGTGACCGCCTGATCGCGCCTTGGCGCGGCAATCGATTGCGCCCATTGACCAGGTGGACCCACACAGGGCTCACACAGGTTGAACAGCGACCTGCTCAAGAAGAATTCGCGGAACCACATAAAACGACGCCAACACTTGTGACGGAATGCACGGCGACCATGAACAGGACAAGTTCGAACCCACACTTCGGCTGATTCCTGCCGGATACGGCATGATTTTTTCAATCCACCCGGCGGGAGGCCAAGCAAGGAGCGTGACCTCTACGAGTCCTGCGGAAACCCACGACTGGAACCGGAGACAGACGATGCAGTTTATTTCAACAGGCAACTCCATTGACGGGTCGAACTACCGGCGCTTCCCTGCCACCGGGCGCAGCGGGATTCGTGTCGCCCGTAACTGCTGGCGCCGTGGTTTTGTCATTCCAGCGCTCGCCGTGCTCAGCCTGTTCTCCTGTCTCGCCACTGCCATGGCGGACGATGCGGACGCGTTTTTCGATGAATCGTATGTCCATGAAATTCATCTCACTTTCGAGGACAGTGATTGGTACAACACGTTGTACACCGCTTATGTAATCGGCGATGATGATTTCTACCTGCCCTGTCGGTGGGACTACATGGACGGGGCCGAGGTCATCACGGTCGATCCGATCGGGGCCAGGTTCAAGGGGCACTCGTCGTTCTGGGATTCGGGTGAGAAAAAATCATTCAAGATCGATTTCAATGAACTGGATCCGGAAGGCACCTTTCTTGGTCTGAAGAAGTTGAATCTGAACAACAATTTCCGCGATCCGACAATGCTTCGGGAGAAGCTTTTCCTTGACTTCGTCACCGCGTTCACCCCCGCGCACAGGGCGGTATTCGTCCGCGTCATCATCAACGGCGAACCATGGGGGATCTTCACCGCCGCTGAACAGATCGATGGAACATTCTGCGACCGGCTCTACGGTGAAAGCGAAGATGGCAACCTGTACAAAGGCGAGTACATGGCCGACCTGAACTACTGGGGGGACGATCCCGCCACCTATGCCGAGTATTATGAGAAGAAGACCAACGAGAGCCTGGATGACTGGACGGATCTCATTGCTGTCATCGATGCATTGAACAACACCCCCGACGGGGATTTCGACGCGCTGCTGCCCATCATCATGGACACCGATGCCATGGTGTGGCAGTTCGCTGCCACGATCCTGTTCGTCAACCTGGATGCCTATATCGGACCCGCCCACAACTATTACCTGTATCACCGCGATTTCGACGGCCGCTTTGTACACCTGCTGTGGGATTGCAACATGGCATTCGCCACGTACACCTCGTATTTCCCCGACACATTCGACATGACCGGGGTGCCGCTGGTCTGGCGGGACACGACTGGATACGGCAGGCCGCTGGCGGATAGATCGTGGAACTCGCCCCTGCTGGTGCGGAATCATTACCGCGCCCTGGCCCGGATGCTCCGTGAGGGTTTCAGCTCCGAGGTCATGGATTCTCGTATAGATGAACTGGCGGATATCATCCGGGAGGATGTGTACGCGGACACCAGGAAGGACTACACCAACGAGGAATTCGAACAGGGACTGGCGAATGATGTCGGCCGGGCAATCGGATTGAAGCGTTTTGTCGCCGATCGGCATGACTTCGTCAAAACGGAGCTGGATGAACTGGCCATGACGAGCGATATCAGGCTGAATGAACTGATGGCCGTCAACGCTCATTCGATCACCGACAGCGCCGGCGATCATGATCCATGGCTGGAACTGTACAACCTGGGACCTGGCCTGGTAACCACCACCGGTATGTATCTCACCGATGAGATCTCGGTTCCGGACAAATGGCGACTTCCTTCCCTTGACATCCAGGATGGTGGTTTCGAAGTCCTGTGGATGGACAGTGAAACGATTGAAGGCGTCGATCACGCGCCATTCTCCCTGGATCCGCAGGGAGGCGAACTGTTCTTACATATTGTTACCGACGAGTATGCGCTCATCGACACCGTCGAGTACCCGCCGCTCCCCGCGGATTCGGTCTGGGGGAGATGGCCCGACGGGAGTGGCGGCTGGATGCGCCTGCCATATGGCACGGCCGGGGCTGCGAACGTCTCCCCCACCGCCGGCCTGAACCTGTTCATCAACGAATTCATGGCAGCCAACACCAGTGTGTATCCGGATGAAGCGGGTGAACACGAAGACTGGCTGGAGCTTCATAACGCGGGAACCGAACCGGTCAACCTGGCGGGTATGTATCTGACGGATTCACTCTAT
The DNA here is from genome assembly GCA_016932295.1 of candidate division CSSED10-310 bacterium. The sequence goes on along the minus strand of JAFGDC010000059.1, from coordinate 7,521 downwards.
CACACGACGAAATGGATGATCCCCGATCTCGTCGTCACGGCCGGCGGGTTCCTGGTCTTTTTCTGTGACGATGACGAGGAGCAGGGCGATCTGCACACCAACTTCAAATTGTCGAAGGAAGGGGGCGCCATCGGACTCTACGGCGCTGACGGTGTCACCGCGATCGACAGCCTGACCTATGCCGCGCAAAGCACCAACATATCCTGCGGGCGCTGTCCAGACGGCGGCACGGACTGGGCGATGCTCGGTGAAGGCACTCCCGGCGCGACCAACAACTCCGCCTGCCCCACCTCGGATGGCATGACCCTGTTCCTGGAGGACAGGGATCTCGTTCAGGGTGACCTGTTCGATCTGCATTTCACCCTCGGTCCGCATTCAGGGGACGCCGTCCTGGATGCCTACATCCTGCTGGGAGTCGGTGATTCCTACTGGTGCTGGCCATCGTGGCAGCCGCTGGAGGAAGGACTGGATTTTCAACGCTACGACATGCCGGCATGGACGATGCCGGCAGTCGATGCGCTTGTGTTTGAATGGCCGTACGTCGATGGATCATTCACCGGATTGTATTTCTATGGAGCGGCGTTCCAGGCAGGCACCTTCGACCTCGTCGGCGCATACCAAGTCATGGAATTCGGGTACCGGTGACTCATACGGATCAGCAACGGCTGCCTCTAACGGTGATTGCGACCAAGGAGGTTGGAGTATGATCGGAATCTCTGCCGCTAGGACATGGAGTTTCCTGGTTGCGGCGATCGTCGTTTGCCGGTTGGCGTCAGGCGTCTACGCCGACGATCCGTTCGAGGGCAAGACCCTGATATCCAGGCTGAATTCCAGCAGCACCATCATGATCGACATGAACGGCAGCACCATAAAGACGTGGCATGGAGCGAGCCAGCCCGGACAGGTGGCCTATTGGTTTTCCGACGATTCCATCCTGCGGACCAGTCAGACCTTCAATTCGACTTTCGGTGGCGGAGGATCGGGCGGCAGGCTGCAACTGATCAACGCCTCCGACATGGTCGTCTGGGACTTCACCTTCTCCACTACCGAACATCAGCAACATCACGACATAGCGGTCATGCCGAACGGCAACATCCTGCTGGTCTGCTGGGAGCGCAAGACGCGGACGGAGGCCCAGGCCATGGGCCGGACCTCCGTCATGGGCGACATGTGGCCCACGAAAATCGCCGAAGTCCAGCCCTCAGGAACCAGCGGCGGCACCGTGATCTGGGAGTGGCACATGTGGGATCATCTCATCCAGGACGCGGACTCAGGCAAACCGAACTACGGTGTCATCGCCGACCATCCGGAGCTGCTGGACATCAACGTCGGGTCCCTCAGCGGCGGCAGCGGCGACTGGGAGCATATCAACGCCATCGATTACAACCCGGTCCTCGATCAGATAGTCATCTCTTCCCATACCCTCGATGAATTCTACATCATCGATCACGGCACCACGACGGCGGAAGCGGCGAGTCATGCAGGCGGCAACTGCGGCAAGGGCGGCGATCTCCTGTACCGCTGGGGCAATCCCCAGAACTACGACCGCGGCACTTCGGCAAACCGCCATTTCTACGTATGCCATGGCGTCAACTGGATCGATGAAGACCTGCCGGGCGCCGGCCACATCCTCATTCTCAACAACGGCGACCGGTCCGGTTCCTCGAACGACTACTCCAGCGCCGAAGAGATCGTGTCGCCGCTGCTGCCCGACGGCAACTACAGTATCACGTCCGGCCAACCCTACGGACCGGCGGCGCCAGTCTGGACCTACTCCGATCCGGGCACCTTCTATTCATCCCACCTCGGCGGCGCGTACCGGCTGCCCAACGGCAACACCATCATCACCGAAGGCACCTCGGGATACATGTTCGAGGTCAGCGCGAACGGCCAGGTGGTGTGGGACCATGATGTATCCGGCGAGCTGGCGCGGGTCGTCAAGTATTCCCTGACCACGACCCCGTCGGCGACGCCGACGCGGACAGCGACACCCACGCCGACCTTCACGTCAACGGTTCCGCATGGTGAACCGACCCACACGCCGTTCCCCACCATGTCTCCCACCGCTACGATGGAAGACGGCATGAGACTGATGCTGGAGGATGATCATCTGGATTACGGCGATAGGTGCTACCTGCATTTTACGATCGGGCCGCGCCTCAATGCGACGGAGATGGATGTCTACCTGCTGCTCGACGTGTTCGGCGAGTATTGGTGCTGGCCCGAATGGCGACCGCTGGATGAAGGCATCGATTACGGGACATATTCCCTCGATGCATGGGAGACAGTGGCTGAGGATGTCCTCGATTTCACGTGGCCCATGGTGGAAGGGACCGGCGCCGGGCTCTTGTTCTATGGCGCGGCGTTTGCCAGGGACACGTTCGATCTGCTGGGAGAACTGCAGGTTATCGAATTCTCATATTCCTGATGACAACGATTGTGGTGCAACCCCGGTGCGACAGTGACAGAAAGAAGGAGCAAAGAATCTTGAAACGGAAATCGACATCTATGAGCATGCTGTTGACGGTTCTCTGTTTGTTCCTAACGGCAGCCGTCGCTGCCGCAGGGGGAGGCAGGGACGCCTATGAAGGGCGCACACTAGTATCCCGCAACAATTCGAGCAGTTCCATTCTGATCGACATGAGCGGCGCCACCATACGAACGTATCATGGATCGTCAGCACCCGGGATGCTTGCCTACCTGCTTTCAGACGATTCGATTTTGAGGCCCTGCGCCGATTCCGGGGGGCATTTTTTCGGCGGTGGCGTCGGGGGCCGCATCCAGCGGATAAATTCAAGCGACATGGTGGTCTGGGACTACTACTGCTCAGACTCGACGCACCAGCAGCATCATGACATCCAGCCCATGCCGAACGGCAATGTGCTGATGGTCTGCTGGGAATTGAAGACACGTTCGGAAGCGCAGGCCATGGGGCGCACGAGCATTTACGGTGAAATGTGGCCCACCATGATCGAGGAGGTTCAGCCCTCCGGCACCAGTGGTGGAACGGTGGTATGGACATGGCACATGTGGGATCACCTGATCCAGGATGCCGACTCGAACAAGCCCAATTACGGCGTGGTCGCCGATCATCCGGAGTTGCTGGACATCAACGCAGGAAGCATCGGCGCCGGCGGCGGCGACTGGGAGCATATCAATTCCATCGATTACAATCCCAATCTGGATCAGATAGTGATCTCGTCTCACAATCTTCACGAGCTTTATATTATTGATCACAGCACCACGACCGCGGAAGCGGCGGGCCATTCCGGCGGCAACTGCGGCAAGGGTGGGGACCTCCTGTATCGCTGGGGCAACCCCCAGAACTACGACCGCGGAGGTTCCGCCAACAAGCACTTCTACGTGTGCCATGGAGTGAACTGGATCGATGACGGCCTGCCGGGCGCCGGCAACATACTCATCCTCAACAACGGCGATCGATCTGGGTCGGCCAATGACTACTCGAGCGCGGAGGAAATTGCACCGCCGCTGCGTGGAGACGGCAATTATGACATTGAGGATGGGGAACCCTTCGGACCCGATGGACCAGCATGGAGCTACTCCGATCCGGGCACTTTCTACAGCCAGCACCTGGGCGGGTGTTACCGCCTGCCGAACGGCAACACGCTGATCACAGAAGGCACCACCGGATACATTTTCGAAGTCAGTTCTTCGGGGACAGTGGAGTGGTCCTATTCAACCTCGGAACTGGCTCGCGCCGAACGGTACTGGGATGCGGTGACACCGACTCCGACCCCTGGTTCCGTGTTCACGTCCACCCCGACCCGGACGCCCACCCGTACGCTCTCCCCTTCACCGACACCGACAAGAACCCCCACCAGGACCCCCACCCGGACACCGACATTCACCGCCACCCCTTACTACACGGTCACGGCAACGCCGACTCCCATCCCCGGCACCGCCACCATGACGCCGACGCGCACGCCGACCTTCACCGGCACCGCGAACCCGACCGGGACAGCCACCAACACACCGGTGAGCACCTCCACCTACACCCCCACCCGGACTGCCACACGCACGTCGACCCGGACCCCATCGTCATCTCCGTCACCTTCCCCATCCCCTACCTCAACGCCGAGCCCGCCCCCAACCACCATCCCCGACACTCCCTCTCCCCCGCCGCCGACCGCATCTCCGGTGGCGACCGCCTCTCCGGCCCCCGAAGCAGGGCTCATCCTCACCATGGAGGACACCCTGCTGACTGCCGGCGACAGGTGCTACCTGCACTTCACCCTCGGACCGCAACCCATACTCACCTCGTACGATGTCTACATCGTCCTGGATGTGTTCGGCGCTTACTGGTTCTGGCCGGCCTGGGAACCATCGGGCGACGATCTGGCATATGTGAACTACACGCTCGAGGCCGGCGATCACTATGCCGAAGACGTGCTGGACTTCACCTGGCCGGAAACGCCGCAGCCTGTCTATGGCCTCTATTTCGTAGGTGCCGCGTTCCAGGCGGGTACATTCACCCTGATCGGCGACCTCCAGAGCATCGAGTTCGGCTATGAATAGCACCGGCTGTTACAGCGCGAGGGATACCGTGGGAATGGTTACTAAGCTGCTCGCACTGAAGGGTCACCAGGGCCTGCTGCGATCCGGCGCCGTGATTTTCCTCACGGGCTGCCTGCTGGCCGCCGGGCTGCCCGGAACCGCCAGGTGCAACGGCCTGGTTCTCAATGAGCTGATGGCGGCAAACGATTCGACAATCGCCGACGACGCAGGTGAATATGACGACTGGATCGAGATAGGAAATGCCGGTTCAGTGACCATCGACCTCACTGGATTGGCCCTCACCGACAACCTCGAGAATCCCCAGGCCTTTCTTTTCCCGGCCATATCGCTCACTCCAGGAGACTATCTCATCGTCTGGGCGGACGACGAACCTGAGCAGGGGGCGCTGCACGCACCCTTCAAGCTCACCTCCGATGGTGAGGCGGTGTATCTTCTTGATGGCGCCACCATACTCGATTCCACAAGGTTTCCCGCCCTGGGCACGGACGTCAGTTGGGGCCGATGGCCTGATCTTTCGGGTGATTGGAAAATCATGGGGGCGGCCACTCCCGGCTTACCCAACCAGGATCCGGAACCGCCGGTTTTCGGGTTGTTCCTGAACGAGGTCATGGCGGATAATTTCAGTTGCCTGGAGGATCCCCAGGAACCGGGCGAATACCCCGATTGGATCGAATTATACAACGGCGAATCCTTTGAGATCGATCTGTCGGGCATGTACTTATCCGACGACCCGGCGGAACCGAACAAGTACGAGATCCCGGCCGGCGTGACGATAGCCGCCCATGGTTTTCTGGTGTTTCTGGCGGATGACGAAAGCGACCAGGGACCGTTGCACACCACGTTCAAACTGAGTTCCACGGGCGAAAGCATTTACTTGATCTGCAACGGTTATACGATCGACGAGACGACGTTCGGCACTCTCGGCCGGGACCTGAGCTGGGGACGGCTGCCGGATGGAAATGGCGAATGGCGGCATCTCAGCGAAGCCACTCCCGGCGGCGCCAACCAGGATCCCGATTATCCGGCGGTTGCGCTCTACATCAACGAATTCATGGCGGACAACGCGACAACGATAGAGGACCCGGACGATCCCGGCCAGTATCCGGACTGGCTCGAACTCTATAATGCTGAATCGGTATCCGTCGATCTCAGCGGCATGTACCTCTCGGATGATCCCGCCGATCCCACGAAATATCCCATCCCCCAGGGCATCTCCATCCCGGCTCACGGGTACCTGCTGTTCTGGGCGGACGACGAGAGCGAGCAGGGGCCGTTGCACACCAATTTCAAACTGGTCAAAAGCGGCGAGGTGCTCCAGGTGTATCATCCCGATGGCATTACCTGCATTGATTACGTGGCGTTCGAAGAGCAGGAGACGGACAGTTCCTGCGGGCGGTTCCCGGATGGAACCGATAACTGGTGTGTACAATCGCTGCCGACCCCGGGTTCGGGCAACGTTCCGAACAGCTCAACCGGGATGACCCTGTTCATGGATGACAGGATGCTGTCGGCGGGAGACCGGTGCCACGTGTACTTCTACCTCTGGCCAGCCAACGCCGCCTATTCGACCGATGTGTATCTGCTGCTCGATGTGGGCGGCGCGTATTTCTCTTGGCCCCAATGGACGCCGCTGGACCAGGGCCTCGGATTCGAAAACTTCATCGTTTATCCAGGCAACGGCATACTCGAACCGGCACTCGATTTCACGTGGCCCCAGGGAACTGGCGCGGGGACCGGGCTGGTATTCTACGGCGCCGCCATGGTATCGGGAACCTACAACCTGATCGGCGATCTTCAATCAGCCGAATTCAGCTACGAGTAGCTGAAACAAGGAAACACCCATGGAAATGCTATTGTCCAATTATGGAGTGATGCAGCTCGAGTGGCATGTTGCGCTGCTCTCGTTCCTGGTTGCGTTCCTGATGTCCACCCTGGTGGCGGTGGTGTATACCCGCACCTTCCGCGGCCTGTCCTACTCGCGAGGCCTTGTTCAGGCCATGATCCTGGGAAGTTTGATCTCTTGCCTGCTCATGATCGCCATCGGCGACAACGTTGCCAGGGGCATCGGCATCGTCGGCTCACTGGCGGTCATCCGCTTCAGGACCAACCTTCGGGACCCGCGCGACCTGGTCTTCCTCTTCGCTGCCTTCGGTGTCGGCGTGGCCGCTGGCGTGCAGAGTTATCCCACCGCGCTCCTGGGTGGCGTATTCTTCAGCATCGTCGCCGTGCTGTTGCACCTGCTGGATTTCGGCACGAGGCGGGCTCATGACGGCATGGTACGCTTCCAGGTGCCCACCGAACAGGGCGCAGCCGACCAGATCGCGCGAATATTGAAAAAGTGCACCAGGCACTTCGCCCTCGTCACGATGCGGGATGTGGCTCAACACAACGCGGTTGATTATTCCTACCAAGTCAAACTGGCCGATCCGGACGGCTCGAACCTGCTTGTTCAGGAATTGAAAAAGGTGGATGGGATCCGGGGCTTGACCTACATCAGCCAGGAAACGACCGTGGAGGTATAGGACTGATGATGAGGCACAATAAGCAACGATGGTTCCTGGCGAGCTGGGTGATCTGCGCCATACTGGCGGGTTGGTACTACTTCGGCTGGCATACCGGGAAGAACTGTGTGGGAATAGTCGAAGCGGTCACCCATGAGGTCGGCGCCCGGGAAGCAGGGCTCATCAGAGATCTGCTGGTGACCATAGAAGACGAAGTGCAGGCGGGGCAGATTCTGGCCGTGCTGGACACCTCCGATATCGATGCCCGTCTGATGCTTCTGCATCACGAACTGGACGAAACAAAGGCGCTGGAAGAAGCGGGTAGATCGCGTTATACGCTGGAACTACAGAGGTTGCGCCTGCAATTGGACAACGAAAGTGCCGATCTGACCGACCGAGTCGCCCTGCTGGAATCCAGGCAGACCGAATTGACGGGCCTGAACAATGAGATCGCCCGGCTCCAGGAGGCGGAGACCGCCGGTCT
>JAFGDC010000515.1 GCA_016932295.1 candidate division CSSED10-310 bacterium | reverse complement strand
CAGGGCCATTGTGTGCAGCCGTGTGATCGGAACCAGCAGCAGTACCGCCAGCGCCGCCGCCAGCATCGGAGCAGCTCCCTGCCGGTCCGCGGGCCGCCTGGGCAACAGCGCGGCGATGGCCAGGATCAAGCCGGAAAACGGCAGGTAATAGTATTTCGATTGTCCCCAGTCCACCTGCGCGCCCTGAATCTCCGGATAGGTCGGCAGAAAGGTCGCCGCCGCCCATACAATGCCGAACAGAACAATCCTGCGCCTGGTTCCGTCATATGGGCGGCCGGCCAGCATCAGCACCACCAGCAACCCTGCACTCACCCAGGGGATGGCGGTGCCGGCAGCGGATGAGACCACCACCTCACTGACGGGTGACAACAGCGCCTTGAACGGCAGCGCCACGAACGCCAACGGTCCGATATGGAGATCGGTCAACCGGTCCCACATTCTCACCCGGGCGTACGCATAGGCCTGAGGGAAATCCATCGCCCTGATGCGCAGAAACACCACGGCATAATGCAGCACTATCAACAGAAACAAGACCGCATAGATGGGTATCCGTCGCCGGCGGCGTTCACGCGGCAATGGGGACAACCACTCATTGGCGGCGATGAGCATGATGGGCATGGATACAATTGTTTCCAGTTCGAGCACGCCGAGGGTGAACAGGCCCAACGCCACTCCCAGCCGCAGATGGGAACCAGTCTGGAAATACGATCTCATGAGATACAGGCACAGGCAGAATTGCGTAACGATGGTAATATAGGGCGTGCAGGCTACGTAACTGACATTCAGCGCCAGCATGGGATGCACGGCATACATGATCGCCCCCGCCGTGCCAGCGGCGGAGGTCAGGCCCATCTGCCTGGCGATCATGAAGAGCAACACGGCGTTGGCCAGGTGGAACGTCAGGTTGATCACCCGGCCGCCCCACATACGGCCCGGCGACAGCAGGTAATCCGCCAGGAAAATCGGCACGATGACCGGACGATAGAGCAATTCCACCTCGCTCGGCTCTTCGAACTGCAACGCCCGCAGCCAGGCGTGCAGGTTCCCGTCCGCCAGCAGCCGGGAGCGGGAGGCATGGATCACGTCGTCGCCGTCGAAAGGCGGCGCATCGATGACCGGAGCGTAGCAATAATACAGGAGCGGTATACAGATGAGGATGATCCGTATCACGTGCGGCAGCCGCAGGCGCATGCCGGTCATGCGCCGCGACCCGCCGCCAGAAGGCTCCGCAGCAGGCCGGGACGCCCGGTTATGATGCCATCCACGTCTAATCGCAGAAGGCGGGGGAAGATGGTCTCGGCCCGCCGATCATCCTCCTGGCTCAACCACGCAAACACCTCCACCCCTTGCCGCCGCGCCCGGGCCATCAAGCCGCGATGCACCAGTGACTGATGGGGGACGAGCATCCCCGCGCCAGCGCCCCGCAGCCATGGCCATGGATAAAACTCGCGCCAGCGCACGACGGGATTCCAGGTCCGCGTCCCGATGATCAGGGCGGTCGCAAGGTTCCCGGCACGCGCGACCTTCATTAGTACCGGACGGTGAAACGAGGAGACCAGCAGCCGTCCCTTGAATTGCGCCGCCCAGATCACCGCCAGCGCCGGGCCGGTGGCGGCCGGCTCCTTGATCTCGACATCGAGACCCAGCCGGCCGGAACACCAGTGCAGGCATTCCGCCAGGGTGGCGGGCGGCGCACCGCCCAGGTCGATCTCGCGCAGCTCCTCCAGGCTCATGGAGGCGATGGTTCTTGCATCCGCCGCCGTCCGCCGCAGGTCGGGATCATGGGCCAATACCGGCACCCCGTCGGCGGTCAGGCGCACATCCACCTCCACCATGTCGGCGCCCTCGTCCGCCGCTGCCCGCACCGCCGCCATGGTATTCTCCATCGCCGCGGCGGGGGCGCCGCGGTGGGCAATGACCAGGCAATCCGGCTGCTGCGATCTGATTCCGCTGGGCATATTGAATCCCGTGGTAACATCGCCGCCGGCACGGACCGACGACAATACTTGTTCCCTCCTACAACAGGATGAACTCTACCACGTCCGGCGCACCCAATGGTAGCGTGGTGCCGGGACCGGTGATCACCCCCCAGGCGTAGAACGGACCGCCGCAAGGCAGCGGATCGGGCATGACCAGGGACAACACCGTCTCCACCAATTCCCCATATGGCGGCAGGGTCACCGGCATGGATTGAAGTACGGGAGTCCATTCGGGATGGAAATAAAACGTCCCGTACACCTCCAACGCCACAAACCGGTCCACGATGAACGTCACCGGCGCGTTATTGGTAATCACCGTATCCAGCGTATACTGGTCGCCCGCGCGAAAAGAATGGCCGTTGAGCTGCATTGTCAGTTCCGGCAGCTCATGCACCACCACCGGTGTAGGGGTGCAGGCGGGCGTGGGGGCCGGAGTCGGCGTGCCGCCGCCGAGCCACTCCGCCCGGGCGGCCGCCGCCGCGACGGTCATGCGCACGCCGTCCGTTATGAACGCCGGATCGAGGTAATCGGGCAGGTCCGTGGTGCGATGGTAGTTGGGATTGGCGGCCCATTCGTTCTCGATCACCAGCACCGCCGGAATGCCGACGTTGAGGAAGGGCACATGGTCACTGCCGAAGGGATGCAGCGACCTGGTGATGCCCAGGCCGGTGTACATATCGGCGCCCGTTTCCAGTTCATCCATGAGACCGATGCCGATGGCCGAGGATTCCAGCAGCATCACATACCCATCGGGCGGCGGCGCGTAACCGATCATGTCCATGTTGATGACATCGCTGATCTGGTCGCCCTGGGCCTGGGCGACTTCCACGTAGTGCTGGCTGCCCAGCAATCCCAGTTCCTCGGCGGCGAACAACGCGAAGACGATGGTGTGCGAAAAGGGTTCGCCCGCCATCACACGGGCTGCTTCAAGGACACCGGCGGCGCCGCTGCCGTTGTCATCGGCCCCCGGCGCAAGGTTGTAGGGATCCTGGGAAATGGAATCATAGTGGCCGCAGATGATGATCTGCTGCTCCGGCTCCACCTGCCCCGGCAACACCGCGATCACGTTTTCAACATAATAGGAACCCGGAATTTCAAACCCCTGCAACTCGGCGGCGTACCCATACTGCGCCAGGGTGTCCTGGAGAAACAGACTCACTTGATGGAAATCGGCGGACCTGGCATACCGGGTGTCGAAGGCCACCAGTTCATCGATACGGGTCATGATCTCAGCGGTATCCACCGCCCCGACGATAGCCGCCACATCGGGAAGGGAGGCGTGATGCGGCGCGCCGTCACTACAAAGTGTAATGCCGGCGTGCAGCGGTAACGCTTGCCAGTGCTCCGGACCGGTGAGACAAGCGGTGCCGGTGGCGGTAGCGGGAACGATCCAGCCAGCGCCCGTATCCAGCAGCATCCCGGGAGGCGGCGGAGTGGCGGCGCCGGTCCGGGAGCGGAGCAGCACAAGGTCATCGATAGCAAGGTTCCAGACGGCCGCCGGTTCAATCCCCGGCGAGGCCGTCGCCCGCATGACACAGTCACCCAGACGCAACTCACCGGGGCCGCTCCCGGCGATATCGACCGCCCGGTACACCCAGGTATCAGCCGCCACGCTGAAACGCATGAACAGAAGAGCGGCGAACAGGAGGCAGAACCTCGCCGCCATGGCCCTCTCATGAAGGCGGCGGAAAACGCAAAATGATGGTGACATCGTATTCTCCGATGAAGATGATGACGATGATTCTCCGGGCTGCCTTGCGATCGAGGCACCCCACATTTAACAACGCCTCGGGACAGCCGGCACGGAGCCTGTTCCGGCAACAGCAGCAGGCACAATTCGTCGCGCCTGGCGAAGCATGGATTCCGGTATCGCAACAGGCTCGCGGACAGATGAACCGGGACCCGGCGGACTGCCCGCGATTCCTGCGTGCCCCGTCTCGATGCAGATGTACCCGCCAGGCATCTCGATGTCAAGAATCGGCGTGACGAGACTATCCCGCCGTCCGGTCCACGCACAGCAGCGAAAGCAGCACCACACGACAACTATATCATCTTGTACTCATTAACTATTTCAGATATTCCCGGGCGCCAGCAAGAACTCCGGTATTCAGGCCTGACAGATTTAGGTACTCCTAATAATTTTAGCTATCCCGAAAGGAGATCGGGAGAGAGGGTCGCCGGATGCCAAGAAAAAACCTCCACACCACGCACGGAACCACCTCGATGCAATCCCCCAGATGTCCTAAGGACAGACGGCGCGGCGGCCGGGAACAACTTGTCCATCCACGAACGAAAGCCGCTGAGTGCATGGTGCTCGCGACAGGGGAAAACCGCCTTTCAAAGGAGCTGAAATGGCAAGGAAAACAACGATGTCGGCAATACTTCTCATATCGGTCACCGCCGAGGCCGGTCATGCCGGGTTGAGTGTCGGTGATGAGAACGACCTGGCGATCGGCGCGGATTTCGCCGTGCAATGCGCAGGCTACTTCGGCGACGAAGAGGAGGTGTACGTGCCCGACGACGGCTACATGATACGGCACGCGGCATTGTCGCTCGAGGGGAAACTGGGTGAGTATCTCGAGTACGGTGTCGAAATGGGGGCTTCGCGGTGCCCGGCCAGCGGCGCCTCGGATGTGATGCTGTTGGAAGCCGGTTTTTAATCAAGGGAGGCAATGAATGAATCGATTCGCGCTGACACTGATCACCTTCACGACCCTGGGCCTGGTCACTGCCGGTGCCATGGCTGCAACAGAGACAGTGCCGGTCGGCATGGACACCTATACCATACCTGACGGCGGAAGTTTTGGGACCATGCAGGAGTTACTGGCGGGCAAACGGCCGGCCTGCGGACACGATGAACAGACGCTGCTCTGGTTCGACCTGTCCGCGACGGACACATCTGGGCGAACGTCATTTTCAACGCGAACAGGTGGTGGGAAATCGACCTCACCGACCTGACCAGACAGTGGCTCCATGGCTGGTCACCAAACAACGGCGTGGTGATAGCCCCCCGCCTGGGTAGCGGCACCAACAAGTTTTACTCGAGGGAAGCCGCCGCTGCCGACCGCCCCTACTTGGTCATCATTCTTCCGGAGCCACGCACTCCTTCACCCGGGCCTTCGCCCACGGTCCTTCCCAACCCAAGCCCCACTCCGACCGGCACTATCGAGACCGGCTTGCGACTTGAGATTTCCTCTACCATGGTTCGCCCGGGAGACCGGTTCACACTCCATTGCCATCTGGAAAACGGCGAAGGCCACGAACTGGAAAACGTGCCGGTATGCATCGTCCTCGAGGTGATGTCTCACTATTACTTCTACCCGAGTTGGAACCTGTTCGCCCCCCCGCTCGATCCCGACATCGATTACCAGATCATGGATCTCGCCACCGGCATCACCACTGAAGAAATCCTCGCCTTTACTTGGCCGGACACCGGTGTGGACCTTGTACACGGGTTGTTTTTCCACGGTGCCATGCTGACGCCGGCATTGGATGCTGTGATCGGTCGATCCGACTCGATCCAATGGGGGTACGGTCCGCGCTGAACAACTCTTCACGGTCCCCGCCGCGCATCCCCGTTCCGCTGCTTTCCCGGTACGCGCCGGCTGGCCACCTATCAATTGAAGATTCCCTGGAAAAAAGTGAAGAAATTTAATATGTTCCGGTTCCGACAACGTTAAATCCGAGATACAGAGCACATACATAATAACCATCGTAACAGATCTGTGATGTTGCCGAAGGCATCGTACGCATATTGGTTGTTGACCAGATCATCCATCCCGATGGAGACCACCCAGTCCTCCGGACGGTTCCGCACATCCGGCGTGATGGCCAGCGT
>JAFGDC010000514.1 GCA_016932295.1 candidate division CSSED10-310 bacterium | reverse complement strand
GGTGTTTCGGTCGGAGGCACCGGGGTCAGTGTCGGTTCCGGGGTCGGGGTCGGTTCGGTGAAGCCGAACTGGCAGTAGGCGTAACCGCCGTCGCCGCCGGCCAGGTCTAATCCGCCCGCGCCGGTCGCGGCCATGTGGAAGTAAAGGCCGTCAAGCAGTGTGCCGGCGCCTTCGGGCCAGATGAAACTGAGCACCGTGGCACTCCACAGCGGCGGGCAGATCTGAATGGTGGACTTGTCGACGAAATCGGCGGTCCATGTCGGTGCGAACCAGTACTGGCCGGCGACCTCGAGTACGATGTAGAGATCGACGTCCTTGCAGTCGGTTTCCCCTGAATAGAGGGCTGAATACAGTTCGAAGGAATCGCCGGGCATGAAGACTTCCTGATTGGTGTCGATCCAGGCATTGATCTGCCAGTCGGCGGGTTTGGAGACCTGGAAGCGGCGTTCGTAGAAGGTGCCGCCGCGGCGGTAGGTCACCACCGCTTCGCCGGGGGCCCGGGTGACGGCGAAGTGACCGGAATCGGTCTGGCCGATGGGGATATCCTTCACCCACTGATCGTCTTTCATGTAAGAGGCGTAGAGCATGCCGTGCCGCCGCCAGGCGAAGAACATCACCGCTTCCCGCTGGGAGAAGGCGGCCGCCTGGGGAATATAGGGGAAGCCGCCGCCGGCGTAACGGTAGTCGATATCGTCACTGACCGGAATCGGCGGTGTCCAACTGTTGCCCACTTTCCTTGAGTAGTAGGGCTCGACATAGTAACAATCGTCTCCCTGGCACTCAAAAGGCGGCCAGATGCAATGAGGAGTGCCGTCGGGGGAGCAGGTCAGGGTCACCTCATCGATACACTTTTCATAGTTGATTCCCTGGCCGTCGTCGCCGTACGCCCATGTCGCGGTCTGCGGGTTCCAGACATTGTACGCTTCACCGCAGCCCTGGTGGAAGCCGATGTGCAGATTCCCGGACGCGTCGCACTCGCCGGTGGGAGTGATACCGTCCCAGCAGGCGCGGTCTTCCGGCATCCAGGTGAGACCCTTGTCCGGGGAATACATGTGCCAGATGCTCCAGCCGCCGTCCATGGCCCTGGAATACACGACATGCAGGATGTTATGCACGGAATCGTACATCAACGGGCAGTCCGCCACGGTGCACCAGCCGCTGCCCCGCTTGTTGGCGATGATCCACGGCCCTTCCCAGACACCGTGCATCTTGCGGCAGAAGAACAGGCTGTCGGATATGGTCCAGGCCACGAAGGCGTTGCCCTCGTTGTCGGCCGCCAGCGTGGGCCGAGACCATTCTTCGCTGATGATCTCACTGCCCGGAATGTGCACGGCGGCGTTATGCGCCTCGTACCAGGTGGTGTCCACCGGCTTGTACAGGTATCTGAGGCCGCCGTCGATAGCGATCATGTGCAGGTTGCCGTAGGCATCACTGAACAGATCCGGTTTATATCCCCAGGTTACCTGGACTTCGGGCGTAATGGTGTAGTCTCCGGACACTCCCGCTGCACCCAAGAGCCCGCAGAGCGCCATCACAATCACTACCGTGCATATCTTCATGTACTCTCCTTCCACATGCGGCCGTTGCGGCCATTTGTTGTATGCGTGTTCGTCCGGGTGCACCGCGCACACCACGGTCTGCGCGCCACCAATCGGGTGGAGCGAAAAATGAAACTACTACTAATAATAAAGAAGTTACCCATGGAATGTCAACAGCTTTCGTCCACAGCGCTCCGGTCGGCATTGCCCCCCCGCGCCGTCATTACATGCCTCGCGGGTGATGATCATCGTGCCTGCAGGAGAACGGTTCGCCGCCATTGCCTCGATTGTGCCTGTATCAGCCGGGTCCTTGGTGGATAACAAGGGAAGGCGCGCTTAGAATCCCAAGGCACGGCCGATCTTCTGGAAGAATCCCAGTTCCGCCACGTCCGCCGCCGTCTGCAACGGCACCGTGCCCAGATTGCGTCCGGCCAGGGAAAATGTCACTTCGCCCACCACCGTGCCGGCGGAAATCGGCGCTTGCAGCGGTTCAGCCGGCAATGATTCCGTCATCTCCACGCCGGCCATGTCGTAACGCTTGAGAATCACCGTCAGGTCAGAACCGAACATCAGGCCGACTTCCTCCACTCCGCCGTCCGCAACTGGCACCGTGGCGGGGAAATCCGCCCCCTTTTTGGCCAGTTCGCGGTGTTCGAACAGGTTGAAACCCATGTTCAGCAGTCTGGCCACTTCGTTGAATCGATACGTGCTTTTCTGGCAGCCCATCACCACCGCGAGATACCGTTCGCCGTCCCGTTCCGCCGTTGCGGTGATGCAGAACCCGGCGCGCCGGAAATAGCCGGTCTTGATGCCATCCATGCCACGGAATTTCTTGAGCATCTTGTTCACATTGTCCATTACAAAGGTGCCATCGCGGAACCGCGCCTGCTGTATCGACGAATACTCCAGCACGTCGGGGGTCTGCTGGATGATGGCGCGCCCCAGCAGCGCCATGTCCAGCGCGGTCGTGCTGTCCTCTTCGTGTTGACTGTCGGTGGGCAGACCATGCACCGACCTGAAAATGGTGTGCTTCATGCCCAGGCTGGCAGCTTCATGGTTCATCAGGTCGAGAAATCCCGAGATGCTGCCTCCGATGTATTCGGCCACCGCGTAAGCGGCATCGTTGGCGGAACTTATCATGATGGCTTTCAGCATGTCCCGCAGCGGAAACTCTTCACCATGCTTCAGATAGACCTGGGAACCGCCGATTTTCGATGCATCCGCCGAGGTGGGCACCATGTCGTCCAGGGTGAGTTTGCCTTCCTGCACCAGCTTCATGGCGATCATCGCCGTCATCATCTTGGTCATGGATGCGGGAGGATTGGAAACCTTGCTGTTATATTCATAGAGCACCGTGCCGGTGGCCACATCCATGAGGACGGCGGCCCGGCAATGGTCATTGGGCGGTTCATCCGCATCCGGCGCGGCGCCTTCCTCGAGC
>JAFGDC010000513.1 GCA_016932295.1 candidate division CSSED10-310 bacterium | reverse complement strand
GTCGGCCAGGCCATACTGGCAAAACCGCCGGTAGGTGATGGAATCCTTCAGCCAGAAGGCCAACTGTGGATAGGAGCAGCCGGTGAGACGCTTGACAAAGGCTGCTCGCATCACCTGCGCTACCGACATGCCCGGGGCGCCCTTCTGGTGATCGACGCCGGGGCGCATGATATCTTGAGCAACCGTATCGAGCATGGGAGGGTGTGTGTTGAGCAGATGATCGATGGCCTTTACCTGGATCGCCTGAGCATCGTCGATCCAGGCGCTGACGAGTGATGGTTGGTAACGAGCTTTTTCGGACCTGCTGTTCCTCTCGATCAACCCTCAACCGTTGCCGATCAAGGGTTTTAAGACAATTTCAATATCGCACGGTTGCGGTAAATTGTCGAGATAATATGCGCGTTTTTTTAATAATTATAGTGGGTTAGGATTTCAGGACGGGAACTAAACTAAAATCATACCTGAATAACCAGCCAAAAACCGACCGGCCGATCTTGAGTGCCCGCAAACGCCGTTACTCAAACACCAGTTCGAGACCGGAAGCTTCCTGGAATTCCCGCCGCACCTCCTGCAGCGCGGCCGCCGGCACGGGACCGCCCATGTTCACCGCAACCTGCATGACTCCCGGTCGATAGGATGGCCCCTTCTTAATCACCCCCAAAGGCTGGAGCAGCTCCCTGGCCAGTTCCAGCACCGCCGCCTGGTTGGTCTTTTCCGCCACCCGGAGCTGCCAGCAGACACGCCCGGACACCTCTTCCATCAGACCGAGATACCGTTCGCCCACCGCCTTTGAAATGAAGGCCAATTCGATATAACTCTCGCCGCCGACGGTCTTCCTGCTCTTCTTGTAGGGTTTGTGCGCCTGATCCATGAACGCCCGGTCGATGGCCGCGAAGGTCGCATTGATTTCCATGCAGCCGTCGGGCATGAACCGGTCAACCGCCACCGGTATCTTCGCAGTCGCTTCCTGGAACACCAAATCATAACCGGTCCGCGCCTTGAACGCTTCCCGCACACCGGCAACCGCGGCGGCATCCGGCAATGCCGGCAGCAGCACCTGCACCTCTTTCTTCTCCCGATGGATG
Source organism: candidate division CSSED10-310 bacterium (assembly GCA_016932295.1). The sequence continues at coordinate 4,618 of JAFGDC010000513.1, read as the reverse complement.
GACGGCGTCTTCACCATCCCCCACGCCGCAGGCACCATTTCCCTGACCGCGGAACTCAGGGCGCCTTGATGGGTTTCCGGATTGATGGTCATACGCCAGCCGCTTTCCTTCTCCAGTTCTTCCAAAACCGGCTTGCAGAGTTCCGAAGCGACCTTGGGAAAGAAGAAGCTCAGCACCAGACTGCCATCCTCCAGGAGAGCGCCGGCCTTGTAGAGTCCCGCTTCCTTGGGAAGTTTCCTCCTCACCGCGCCGAGAATGCGGTTCTGTTCCCATGGTCCACTGCCGCGCTGACTGACCTTTTCCACGTTTTCAGGATCTGCGAGAAGGTACAGAAAAGGCTTCCTTCTGTCAGGTTTGAACAGCCCGGACGCCTCGATCAGTTCGTGATCACGCTTGGTGATTTCAGGAGTCAACCGGCCGAATCCGTACCAGACCTCGAGGATTTCCTGCACGCTGAACATGCTCCTCCCGGCCAGTCCCCGCAGCAGGTCAACCACCTTTCTCAAACCGTCGAAATCCAGCGCCGCCTCACCGCCGATCCCGGCCATTTCATCAGGCCCCGTTCCAAATACCACTCTCGACCGCCGCGGCCTGAAAAGCAACGCCTCTCCATTGCGGGGTTTGTGCAGACCGCCCCGGAACTCACTCCGGATCAAGGCGGCCAGTTCATCCCTGGCCTGCGCATCGCCGTGCACCAGCACCACTTCACGGGGCGTGAGTTGGGCGGCCAGGCCGGCGATCTGGCCGCTGTCGGCGTGCGCGGACAGCGCGTATGTCTCCACCGCGCAGTTCACGGTCACTTCGGAACCTTCATGAATGAAGCTATGTTCAGCGCCGCTGGCCATGGCCATGAGTTTTCGGCCCGGAGCTTCCTCGTCCTGGTAGCCGGTGATGGCGATGAGGTTCGCCTTGTCGCCGGCCAGCAGCGCGGCGTAAAACAAGCTGGGGCCGCCGGTGAGCATGCCGGAGGAGGTGACGATGCAGCAGGGAGGGCCTTCCACCAAGCGCCGCCGGTCATCGGGCTGGACCACCGGTTTGATAGCGTCCAATACTCCGAAAAAGGGATCGCCCCATTTGTTGATCTCTCTTCTGAGCCGCGTCGCCAGGTAGAGCGGGAACCGCGAGTAGGTCGCGCAGATATTGCGGACCATGCCGTCCACATGAACCGGGAAGGCTGGGATGGTTCCGGCGGCCATGGCGCGGCGCAGGATGAGAATGATTTCCTGGGCGCGGCCGAGAGCAAAGGCGGGAATCAGCACTTTTCCCCCCGACGCCACCGTTTCCGCCACCCGTTCCACCAACCGCCGCTCTTCCAGTTTCCTGCTGGCATGCAAGCGGCCGCCGTAAGTAGCTTCGGTGACCAGCACATGCGGTTTGAACCGCGGCGCCGCCATACCGCCGACAGTCAATTGTTCATCAATGGAAAAATCACCGGAAAAGAAGACGTTTCCCTCGACGGTCCGGAGTCCTATGGCGGCGGCGCCGGCGATATGCCCGGCGGGAAAGAACACCATCCGGCAGTCCGGTCCCAGCGCCAGGCGCTGTCCGAAGGGCACCGTGGTCACTGCCTGCAGCATGGCCGCCACGGCCGCCTCGCCGTAGAGCGGCACCTCGCGTTCCTCATGCCACCGGGACTGCATGATCTTGATCGAGTCCATGAGCAGGATCCTGGTCAGCTCGAATGTCGGCGGTGTCATATAAACCGGTGTAGTGGGGAATGCTCTGACGAGAGCCGGCAGTGCGCCAGTATGATCCAGGTGGGCGTGGGTGACGATGATGGCGGTGAGGGGCTTGCCGTCCTGCAGGCGGGCCAGGTCGGGCAACCGCTCGTCACCCTTCATCCTGACGCCGCAGTCGACCAGGAACCGCCCGTTGTCTATCTCCACCAGGCTGCAGGAGGCACCGACCTCCTCGGCGCCGCCCAGGAACTCGATCTTCAGGATATCACTCCCCGTATCCGAACATGCAGAAATCGACGTTGGACATCAGATCGAACGTATTGTAGTCGGTCAATACCATATAGAAAGCGAGTCCGTCGGCCGAACCGGCTCCGGCCGGCCATTCGAACGCCAGAATCTCCTCCTGGTAAAAGCCGCCCGATTTGATGCTCCGGTCCTTGCAGTCAATCTCCTGGGTCCAGTCTTCCCAAAAGAAATACGTCCCATAGACATCCAGGACGATATACTCGTCCACGAAGTGCGACCGGCCGTGATTGGTGATCTCGGTGGCCAGCAGGAACTGGTCGCCCGGGCGAAATCGATCCTGGTTGGTGAAGATGTCCACGGTTATCGGATAGACCGTCGCCGAAGGAGTGATGCCCGGAGTGGCGCTGGGTTCGGGTGTTTCGGTGGGAGTGAAGGTGGCGCCGTAGGTGGGGGTGGCGGTGGGAGTGGAACTGGGCAGCGGTGACGGGGTGCGGGTGGGAGGTTCGGTGGGCTGCGGAGTGGGAGGGACGGGGCCCAGGATCCATTGGTCGACGATATTCAGTGCTTCATAGCGTGCCGCGCTTTCAGCGTACCCGCCCACCACGGTCAGGGCGACATCGCCGCCGATGAGCCCAGCGCCGCCGCCGGCATACATGCGGGCCGGATACGGCAGGCCGGCGATGCGCTCCCACTGGGGCATGGCTCCCCACAGTGGATTGAGCTTGAATCCGTCACCAACGGGCAGCGCGCCATCCTCGGTACCGCCGAAGAGATAGAGTTCCGAGCCGTAGACGATGCCGGTCATGGCCATCCGTGGCGCCGGCATTTCGGGCAGATGAAACCACTGATCGAGGTACATGTCGTACATTTCCACTGAATCCATGATTCGATCCGGGTTGCTGGTGGAATATCCGCCGGTCACGTAGATCCTGCCCGGCGAAGTGCCGGCCCAGAACCACAAGCGGCCCAGGTTCATGTCGGCCAGTGGTGTCCAACCCTCACCCGGACGCCAGCGGAAGCAGTTGCGCCGGCCGTTCAGGTAGGTATCGCCGCCGCCGAGGAGGTAGAGAGCGCCGTCCGCCGCCACCAGGCCGGCGCCGATGATACCGCCGATTTCCTCCGGCAGCGGCTGACTGCTCCAGGTGTCCAGGTTGGTATTGTAGATATCCATGTATTGGATCAATCCGTAGCCGTCGAAACCGGAGACGCAGTACACCAGGTCATCCATCATGGCCACGGCGCAATCACCGGCGGCATGGGGTTTGGCTGTCCCACCGCTCCAGGAGTCACCCAGCAGACTGTATTGTTCGGTAACGCCGGTGACGATATAGGGCGCCGTCTCGCCGCCGACCGCCACCAGCTTGCCACCGACCGCGGTCACGCCGAGGTGGCTTCGGGCAGTCGGCATGGCGACTTTCCTGGTCCAATCCCTGGTCATGTCGGTCGCGGCCCGGGCCGAGAGGGACCAGAATAACAACATCACGAACAGGCAGATCCAGCCGGCAGGTTTCATATCAACTCCGTTGTGGCGCCAGTCCGGCCACCCCCTTGCCGAGCGCCACCAGTCCCTGGTAGACGCGCTCTGGTTTGGCCGGGGCATGCCGGACGCGCACCCCCGTGGCGTGGTAAATGGCGTTGGTCACCGCCGGCGCCACTCCCATCAATGGCAGTTCGCCAAGCCCCTTGGCGCCGTAGGGTCCTTTATCGTATGCAGAGGTGACGATGAGGGGATCGATTTCCGGCGCATCCAGGCTGGTGGGAACGATATAGCAAGAAAAATCGGGATTCACTATGTGGCAGCCATCCAGGACATGCTCTTCACTGAGTCCATATCCCATGCCCTGCAGCACCCCACCCTGGATCTGCCCCTCCACTCCCTGTGGATTTATCGGCTGGCCGATGTCCACTGCCGAGGTGATCTTCTTCACCACAGTATCGCCGGTCAGCAGGTCAACTTCAACTTCCACGATGTTCGTCATGAATGAATAGGTGTAATAGGCGTCACCTATGCCGTTCTCATCGAAAGAGGTGTACGGGGCGCGGAACCAACCCTGGGCGGCCAAATGCATACGGCGCTCCACGGCGGTCGCGATCACCTTGTCCAGCGATACCGAGACGGCGCCGTCCACCGTGGTGATAACACCGCCACCCACCACCAGGTCCTCGGCGTTCTCATTCATCATGTGGGCCGCGATTTCAAGCAATGGTTCACGGACCCGCCGGCAGGCGTCCAGGATGGCGTTGCCGGACATGAGGGTGGCGCGGGAGGCGACCGTGGGTCCGCTGTCGGGGACCCTGGATGAATCAACCGGCAGCATGCGCACCCGTTCCATGGGTACACCCAACGCCTCAGCAGCTATCTGGGACAGGACGGTACGCATGCCCTGCCCCATTTCAGTGGTGCCGACCGCCACCGAGACGCTGCCGTCGTTGTGGATCTGAACGAAGGCGCCGGCGCGGTCCAGGCGGCGGCCGCCAGCCCCCAGTCCGACGCCGTACATAATGGTGGAAGCACCTATCCCATATGCCTTTTCACTGGAGCCGGCGCGGCCGCGCTTCTCATCCCAGCCGCTGCGTTCCGCCGCCGCATCGATGGTCTCCACCAAGGCCACCGCGCCATCGAGCCGCTGCCCGGTGGAGGTCTCGTCACCAACGCGCAAGGCATTGCGCCGTCTCAAGGCGAGAGGATCCAT
>JAFGDC010000512.1 GCA_016932295.1 candidate division CSSED10-310 bacterium | reverse complement strand
TCCAATCCTCCCGGACCGGACCCTCGAACTGCACGATGTAGTACGCGTACTCCAGGTCGCCAGGAATCAAGTCCGCGGTCAATTCGCGCGGCAGGCGCGGTTCACCTGCGGAACTGTCGAATTCGGCCACCGGCAGTTGAATCATCCGCTGGCTGTACTGCCGCACCGAGGCATAGGGCGCTTTCAGCTCAAAAGGCCACCAATTTTTTCGCGCGGGTGCATCCAGTTGACCCACTCGATCCGCGGTCAGTGCAGCGCTGGTGACGCCTGTCAGGAATGCGAGCGCAAACACAACTCCCCGAAGATTCCATCGTTCTTTCATACAGCCTCCACACCCTGCGGGCATTTCACAAAGCCACACGGCAACGCAACACACATCTCAGGAAACGTATATATTAAAATGATTGCCAGGCGACAAGTCAATTCACCGGGCAGTCCAATCCCCCGCCTGAATGCACTGAGGTTCCCCACGCCCGCATCCTGGCTGCGCCGCCTTCTTCACCAAGGTGAAAAAACTCGCGTTTCCCTTCTATCTCATGAAGGAAAACAATCCGGCAGGTGGTCAGGGCTCCGGTGCCCGTCCCGCACATGAAAAGGGGGACGGTGATCGCCCCCCCTGCGAATAATCGTGTCAATTATTCTGAGAAACCGAACGATGTGTAGTGAATGCAATGCACATCGATGGTGCCTGACTGCAGCAGACCGAGCCAGAAGATGATGTTGTCGGCGGCACCGGCGCCGGAAGGCCAGACGAAGTTCAGGATGTCCTCGTACATCGGATTGTAAGGCTGGATTATCCTGGTCATGAAATTGAGATCCTGTCCCCAGTTGGGCCAGAACCAATACTCTCCCCACACATCCAGGATGATGTATTCGTCGACGGTCACCTGGTTGCCTGTATTGAGTATCGACGTGGACAGTACGAACAGGTCGTTGGGCCGGTAATGTCCCTGGTTTGTGTAGATGGAGCATTCCACGTTGGAAGGGGTGGCGGTGGTGAAAGGAGTCGGGGTAGGGGTGGGCGCCGTACCGGTGGGGGTCGGCGTGGCGGTGGCGGGTGGCGCTCCGGGCAGGACGCCGAAGGTGGTGCTCTGACTGGTGGTAAAGATTGCCGCGCTGTCCGGATTACCCTGCCGGAATTGACTGTTCTGCAGGGTTCTCTGGATAGAGCCGCCTTCGTCTTGTCCCCATGGGAAGCGCACGCAGGTGCCAACCACGGCGGTGAATGCCGCATCCAGCGCCTGTCCCTGGTGATGATTCGCACCGGTCCAGGCATTGCCTCCGTTCAGAACGAATCCGAAGCCGCCGTGGGTTTGGGTCAGCGCATCCATATCCATGACGAAATCCATCTTGGCCGAGTCCGAATCGAACTCACTCAAATCGTTGTTGGCATACACCAACGAGTCGATGAGGTCCCCGCCGTCACGATTGAGAAGCGCCACATGGTCACCCCGGACATTGAACTGCTCTCCGGCACGCACCTTGACGAGCCAACCGTAGGTGGTCTGCTGCGGAGCCGGCTGCGCGGCCGCGCCGTCGGTCAGCAGTTCCACCACCACCATGTAACCGGTATAGAGCAGCACCTGATCAGGTCCAATATCATCCGTCACGATCTGGATTTCCTCGCCGCAGAGATCCTCTTCGTGTTCGCCCGGATCGAGATCGGAGAGCACCACGTCATAGAGGTCCACCACCTCCGGTCCGAGGTTGTAGATTTCGATCTTGTCACCGCTGGAGGATGTAGCGGTGATGTTGGGAGCGACCTCGGTGATAAGCAGATTGGGGGTGGATCGGGGTTCGAAGGACTGTCCCGTTGGAGTGAAGGTGCCGAGGTTGGTGTTGCGGCACACGCAGAAATTGGCTGAACTGTCGGCACCCAGCGCGCCTTCAGAAAAATAAAGCCCGTTATAGCATCGTTGGATCGAGCCAGGTTCACTGCCGGCTATATAACCAAAATCCAGCGAATCCGATTCATAGGTGTTTCCGTCCAGGAAATTGCTCATGAAATAATGCTGGGCGATGTCTGCGGCGCCCTGCCAGACTTCCAGCTCCACCAGCCTCTCCAGGTTGACCGCTTCGATTCCGCTGCTGGAGCCGCTGCCGTTGTGCCAGGCAACGGCATCGAGCACATAGTCACGATCCATGAGCACCACCTGGTCGTCATGATCGGACAGAATGGTTCGTTCACCGGCGATGTAGCTGATGATATCCACGCCATAGGATTGCTCGATCACCTCCGCGTCCGCCGGCGACGGATAGGGATTCGCCCCCGCCCGGCGCAGCCGCACCACGGCGAACTCGCCCGGCTGCAGCACCGCCGCGATGTGATTGACATCGTCCCCATCGACGAAGGCATACATCCGCCCGGCATCCAGATCATCGATGCTCAAACCGCGCAAATCGACGGCATAGGAACCCTTGTTGTAGATTTCCACCCGGTCGCCGTTGGTCCCGGAACTCACCATCGGATACGGATTGATCTCCGTGATCAGGAGTCCCGATACCGGCGCCGACGGCATGGGCAATGCATCCATGAAATCATCAAACCCGGTGTCCTCGGCGAACGTACCATACCGGGCCAGATAATTTGAACCGACCTCGCTGTTCCAGCGGGAATAATTGAGGACCGGGATCATGATGCCATTGGCATCCCGGAAATGCTCATGCCGCTCCTCGACTATCAGGTTATCGAAAGCCGCCATGGCCAGGTTCGCGTTCGTACGCAGTTGCGCGTCGTCCACCAGTCGCACGAGGTTTTCCAAGAAATGCCGGATATCGAGACGACGATAGTAGCCGAACCTCTCGGTCTCGGAGATGGCCCGAAGGATGTCCTCGTCGTGCGTGGACATGATCTGCCGCAGCCTGGTGAACACCTGTGAAATCGCCCCGGAAAAGGCCGGCATGGCACTCAGATCGATCGCCGAGGCCGTGGCCGGCTCATCGGTGTGGTATCCATCATAGGCATGGCTCAGGAAAATCTCCACCATCCTTGTCGCCAGGTATTCAGGAGTGATATCCGGATCGGTGGTCATCTCCCAGGCGTATCGGTAGTTGCGCCAGTAAGCCGCCACCGGTGGATTGGAATTATGCTCGGTACCCACGAAATAGTCGCAGTAGTCCGCCATCTCGTAAATCCAGTCGATAACTCCGCTGAGACACAGACCGAAATGGAGTATATCGCACTTCTGACCGCCGTTCCTGGCGACGAACTGCTGCATCACCCATTCGAAATTGACGATGGTGATCCCGTCGTACCGATCGTCGGTGCGCGCCGCTTCGTTTTTCCGCCCTTCTCCGTCGTCCCGGTCCTCGATGAATGAGTAAAAATCCTCATTGCCGCGTAACGAAAGCAGATAATGATCGGCTGGGTATGTCGTCTGTACGTAATCGAGGAATTCGTCCAGCACGTACCGGTCGGCAATGGCTATTTCCTGACCCGGATTCGTGAAAATCTGGTTCAGGGGTATAGGGATGGCGGCGCCGGGCCCGTTGGGCATCCGGTAGGCAAAGGAGTTGTTCAATCCGTAAGGATCATGCAGGACGATCACATTGACGTCGCTGCTGGCTCCCACGAGTTCCAATTTTTCCTGCATGGAATCATAATTGCCGGCGACAATCATGATCATGGTCCATTTGGCGTTGCGCTGAGCCGCCACCTCTGAAGTCATCGCCAGCCCTGTTAAAAGAATCACCGCAAGGCCGACCGCCATTCCTCGTTTCATTACGTACTCCGGAGTGCGATGCGCCACACGTATTCCCTTAGCCACTAAACCCTTCCTCACTTCTTTCACCTCCGCTGCATGCGATCCGTCCCACAGACACGAATCGCGATCTACCTTATTGCTAGCAATAATCACGGCTTTTTTCAAGATTTTAAAAAAACGAGGGTGCCGCCGGGCTCATTCCGTATCACCCGCTTGCCTGTCGCCGCTGGTTTGTATACTAATAAGGGAGTTCATTCGGGAGGTCACGGTGAGCGAGTTACATGCCGAAAAGTTGATGCGATTGTACAAATGGTCGAGGGGGGTGCCGTCGCCGCCATGGAAGATAGATCTGGAACCCACCCATGCCTGTAATCTGGCCTGCGTGTTCTGCTGGACCAGGGACGAGAAACGACTGGGGTATGCTGCCTATCGTACACCGCTGGATGAAAAACGGCTGCTGGAGATAGTGGACGAGGCGGCGGAACTGGGCGTCAGGGAATGGCAGATCGCCGGCGGCTGGGAGCCCATGATCAAACCGAAGATGACCATGAAGCTCATGCGCCGCATAAAGGAACTGGGTATGTACGGCTGCCTGACCACCAATGGCACCCTGTTCCAACCGGAGATGATCGAGGAACTGGTGCGTATCGGGTGGGATCAAATTCTCATCAGCCTCGAGGGCCCGACCGCCGATATCCATGACCACCTGGTGGGGAAATCCGGCGCTTTCGCCGCCGCCACCGGCGCCATGCGTGCCTTCAAGGAGTGGATGAAAAAGCTCGACTCGGACGTGCCGCGCTACAGCTTCCATACTGTCATCAATACGCTCAACTACGACCGCATGGATGACATGGTCCGGCTGGCGCACGACCTGGGTTGCTTTGCCCTCGACGCCGAACCCATAACCGTCTGGAGCGATGAGTTTCAGCACCTTCGCATGAGCACGGAACACATCGGGCGGTTCCAGTCTCTCCTTCCCGCGGTGCTGGAACTGGCGGCCGGTCTCGGTCTGCACACCAACCTGCGCAAGATGGTCGGATCAAAACTGGTGGACAAGAGTGACATCGCCGATCAGATGTCGCATGACGTAGAGGCGGACTATGCCAATCGATTCCTCAACACGCCGTGCTTCGAGCCCTGGCTGAACATGGAAATCCGCGCCAGCGGCCACGTCGTGCCCTGCCGCCTCAATGACGACGACGACTATATCAGTGTCCACGACAGCAGCCTCAAGGACATCTGGTACGGCCGGTACTTCCAGGAAATCCGCGAACAGCTCATGGACAAGCGCCTGCCCGGCTACTGCGCCACCTGCGCCGCGGGCATGGTGCGCCATAACCGGCTCATCAGGGATCGATTGCTTGAAATGGGCGCGGATCTGCCGCGCGGCGAAACCCTCCCACCGGCGCCGGCCGAAGACATCATCGAACTGCCCGATGTCAGAGCCGTGCCGAGCGATGTGAAGGAACGAGAGCGCCTGCAGCGGCGCATGATCAACCAGAATGAGCAGGTCGCCTGGTTGGAGAACGAAATCATGAAGACCCAGAGCAGGATCATGGCGCTTGATGGCGATCACCAAAGCTATGAACGACTCACCCGATCACCTCTGTATGCCATGTATCGCCGCGTGTGCCGGGTGGTGGGCCGGCGGACACCGGGGCTCGAGGAGTGACGTGGAGGAAAAAGTAGCGAGGTTACTGGATTGGGCCGCCGGTACAGCCCGGGGACCGGTGACCGTCGAGCTAAATGTCACCAACCTGTGCAACCTGCGCTGCCTCTCCTGCTGGCAACGCTCCGTCCAGAGCTTCGACAGCCGGCGCGAACTCTCCGGCCAAAGACTGCTTCAGATCGTGGACGAGGCGGCCGCGCTCGATGTGCGGGAAATCCGAATTCCCGGCAGTGGCGAGCCTTTCACCAGGGGTCCATTGGTCATGGAACTGATGCGCCGGATCAAAGAGCTTCGCCTGCGCGGTTTGATCATCACCAACGGCACCCTGCTTCGTGACGTGTGGCTCGATGAGCTGGTGGAGATGGGATGGGACAACCTGACGATCAGCATCGATGCGCCGCGGCGATCGATCCATGACAGGATGCGTGGCACGAGCGGCGCTTTCAGGAAGGCGCGGCGCGCCATCCGCCGCCTGAACCGAAGCAAACAACGGCAGCGCACCGAACTACCCCTGCTCAGGTTCAACACGGTCCTCACCACCCTCAATTACCGCGAACTACCGGCATTGATGCGATTCGCCGCCGAACACGACTGTCATGCCGTGAGCGTCCAACCCATGACGGTGTTCTCCGATGCGGGAGAGGCAATCAGGATCGACGAGGAAGGAAGGCGGCGCATGCAGCCGTTCATCGCCGCGGCGATGGAGGAAGCGGAGCGTTTGAACATATGGACCAACGTGGGAGAGTTTCGCGATGGTGAACTGGTGGAAAAATCCAACCGGATGGATGAGGTGATCAGGGAACGCATGGAGGACTCAGACCACGCGTCGGATGCGAACCCATTCTTGTCAGCGCCGTGTTATGAACCCTTCTACAACCTGATAATCCTGCCGGAGGGTGAAACCGGTCCATGCAGCGTGTTCGGCGGCAGGGGCGGCGATGATGCGACCCTGCGCTCGCTGGAGGAGATCTGGTACGGACCGGTCTTCACCGCTGTCCGGAAACGGCTTCTGAAAAAGATACTGGCTGAATTCTGCGCCCGTTGCTGCGTCCCGGTGTTCATGGAAAACCAGCGGCTCAGGAGCGCCCTGGCGAAAGCCTGGGCGGCCCGCGTGAGTTGATCATGGATATATACGATTTCACCGGACGCCGCCAGCTTGACGATCCGCGGCGGCGGTCGATCTATCTGCAGATCCTCAAGCAACTTGTGCTGAAGAACGTCCGCACCAGGTATAAGAATTCCATCCTTGGATTCTTCTGGTCATTGCTCAATCCCCTGGTCATGATGCTGGTTCTGTACATGGTCTTTTCCCAGATTCTCAAGATCAAGGGAATCGGCGACATAGACAACTTCGCCATCTTCATGCTGTGCGGCCTGCTGCCCTGGAACTACTTCTCCAGCGCCCTCATGGACTCCGCCAAAGCCATCGTCATCAATCCCAATCTCATCAAGCAGGCCCAGGTCCCACGCACCGTGCTGCCCATCGCCGCGGTCCTCAGCAACCTCGTAACCTTCATCCTCACCTTCAGCGTTTTCGGTGCGTTCATCGCCGTTCTCACCATCTTCGGGCTCATCCGGCTCCATGTGGCCGATTCCCTGATAGCGGTACCCATCGCGCTCGTTATCCAGACGCTCATGCTGTGCGGTTTCGGACTCTTCCTCTCGGCCGCGACCGTTAAATTCAGGGATATCGAGCACATTCTCGAGGTGATCCTGCCTTTCTGGTTTTATCTCACTCCGATCTTCTACCCGATGAGTTTTGTCCAGGAGCACTTCCGGTGGCTGTTTGCGCTCAATCCGATGGCGTTCCATGTCCTGCTCTTCCGGGCGGCGTTCCTGAGCACCCCGTTGCCCGACCTCTGGATGGCGATGGGCAGCCTGGCGACGGCGGTGGTGGTGCTGCTGCTGGGCGGGTATGTATTCTACGTGCTGGAACCATCCTTCGCTGAACGCATATGAAGCCGCGGGACGACACCTTCCTGGGAAACGGACAATCCGCCGCTGGTGCTTCGGAAGGAAGAACGCCTCATGCCGGCGACGCACAACACGGGCAACGGCGGCTGATCATCCTGGGGCTGGATGGAGCGGATCTGGGGCTGCTGGTGCCATGGACCAGGAAAGGACTCCTCCCGGCCTTCCGGAGAGTGCTCCGGGAGGGCGCCTGGGGAGGGTTGCGGTCCACCATGCCACCCATGACCGCGCCGGCATGGAGCACCTTCATGAGCGGCCTGGCGCCGGCCCGCCACGGAGTACTGGATTTCCATCACCGGCTGCCCTTCTCCTATGAGCGGCAACAACCGATGGTAAGCGGTCGCGATGCCCCGGGATCGTTCTGGGAAACCTGCGCGGCGCATGGAGTCAGGCCGGTGGTCATGGGAGTGCCGGTGACCTATCCGCCCAAACCCATAGATGGCGTGTGGATCAGCGGCCTGCTCACCCCCCGGGACGCTGGAGATGCCATCCATCCCGCCAGGCTCCGCGAACCCCTGACGCGGCGGTTCGGCTGTTACCGTCCGGCGGCGGCGTGGGAACGATTCGCACCGGGCATGGAACTGGCGGTACTGGAAGATCTGCACGCGGTCCTCACCCAGCGCATCGCCATGTTCCAGTTTCTGCTGGAAACCGAACCATGGCAGCTTGCCATCAGCGTCTTCTCCACCCCCGACCAGGTCCAGCATTTTTACTGGTGTCACATGGACGGCCGCCATCCCCGTCACCGCCGGGACGTGGAGAGCCGGCTTCAGAACGCCATACTCTCCATCTACCAGCGCCTCGATCGCTGTCTCGCCCGAATGTTGGACCTGTATCCAGACGCCACATTCATGGTGATGTCCGATCACGGTGCCGGTCCACTGCTGGCTGGATTTCACCTGAATCGCTGGCTGGCGGAGCACGGCTATCAGCGGGAGGGACCAGCCTGTGCCGCGCGGCCCGCAGGTGACCTGGTGGAACGTTTCGCGGCGGCGGTGACGTGGACCACCGTTCCAGACGGATTGGGACTCGGACCCGGTGAATTGTCCATAGGTCTCTGGCCGCGTCATGCCATCATGGCTCATGCGGACAGCCGGGTGGAGTTTCCGGTGCCGGACACGGGCGAATGGTATCTGCATACCGCCCCCGCCATC
>JAFGDC010000511.1 GCA_016932295.1 candidate division CSSED10-310 bacterium | reverse complement strand
CGCCGAAATCATGGAACACGGCGGAGCCCGCCGTGGAAACCAGGGCGCGGCTGGCGCCACGCGCTCCTCCTCCTGGCGCCACGCGCTACCTGCACCGGCGCCACGCGCTACCTTTGCTGCCGCCACACAATCCCTGCGCCACCATCGTTTCCGACCCATTCGGAGTCCAGTCCCATTGACGTGCCTTGTACCCTGTGGACTCATTGGACAGCCTGGCGCTTGCTGAGCATGACCATGCTGAAGCAATGATACGCGCCGAAATCATGGAACACGGCGGAGCCCGCCGCCAAACCAGGGCGCGGCTGGCGCCACGCGCTCCCTGTACCGGCGCCACGCGCTGCCTGTGCTGACGTCATGCGCTACCTGCACCAGCGCCACGCGCTACCTTTGCTGCCGCCACACGCGCCACGACGCCCCGTGCCGCAGTCCCGCCGCCGATAGCACTTGACCCCAGTCGCGGCAAACGTCAAAATTGAATCACATAAAAAGGTCAACCGAATCTGCAGGAAGGAGCAGTGACCATGAACCGCGACGAACCGGTCACCCTGATCACCGCCTTGGGCGCTACCAATTATGACGGCAAGAACTATACATTCAACGGCCGGCTGGTCCTCACCGGCCGTCTTGCCACCGTCGCCCTCTGGAAACTGCTCGAAGCAACCAATACCCGCGTCAACCGGGTCATCGTCCTCTACACTCAGGGCGTCCTTTCGGAAGATAAAAGATTCTATCCCGAACTTTCCTCAGATCCCCTCCACAACCTCGCCGCCTTCTCCCTCGCCGCACGCGCCGCGGACCTCGATCCGGAGCTTATCACCGCCATCGAGATCCATATGCCCGATTCCCTCGAGGACGCCTTCGAACTCTACTCAATCCTCGAAAAAACCATCACCGCCTGTACCGGCGACCATTCACCACTCGACATCATTTTCGACTTCACCACCTCCTTCCGCGCCATCCCGCTCATCATGCTCTCCGCCTTCCGGCTGCTGGGCACCAAGCAGCTCATGCGCCTGGCCGGCATCTGGTACGCCAAGGTCGACCGCAACGAACCAGCGGCGCCGCTGATCGACCTGACTCCCATGCTTACCATGGGTGACATGGCCGAAGCCCTCAGCCTGTGGAACCGGTACCGGCTGCCGGACGGGTTGACCGATCAGTTGACAATCCTCAACAAGCGTCTGTGGACCGCGCCAGATCGTGACAGGGCTGCGCCGCCGCCGGTGTTCGCCAAACTGAGCCGGCCTCTGTGCAATATCCGCCAGCCATTGGCATACGGTCTGCCCCTGGAAGCCGCCCAGGCGCTTGGCGCGCTGGGTGGACTGGTGCCTGCCGCGAGCGGGGAATTGCATCGCCTGCTGCCGCCATTGGCCGAAGACTTTCATCAGGTGATGACTGAATTGGCCGATATCGCCCCGGCGGCCGATGCGCCGGTAAAGAACAAGTCGGATATTCCGCTGACCAAATCCGAGCTGGACCGGCAGTTGCGGATGATCGCCCTGATGGGCGCCTGGCAGGCGGCGCCGGCGGCGGTGCGGTTGCTGCGCGAATGGCTGGTATCGCGGGTGGTGTACGAGTCTCATGCGGTTGACGGAGTGGTGCCAGGCGTTGAATGGCTGGATCGTGAAACTCGCGAACGGGCCTCACATTACCTGGGATTGCTCGGGCAGGCCGCCCAAAAGGACAACCCACAGCCATGGACTGTTGACGAGGAGCAGCTTCGGATAGGGCGGTTGTTCGGTCGCATCGTGTCTCTGCGTAACCAGATAGCCCATAATGGGATGACGGCTGATCAAGTGAAACTCTGTGATCTGGACAGGAAGCTCGGGGAGATGATCGGTGAGGCGGGTGAACTGCATGAATCGATCGAGGAGGCATGGCGGTTGCCCGGGTCGGAGGCGGTGACGGTGATCACGCCCTGCGGCGAATCACGCGGTGTGGTGTATAACGCCGTGATGAACGCCTGGCACCACGGATCGAAGATTCCTGGCACGGCGGTCTGGGTGCTGGTCTCGGAGAAAACCAGGGCCGGCGCCGAAGAAGCGGCGGCGGCGGCCATGGCTGACATGCCGGAGGGTGCCCTGCAGGCGCCCAGGTTTTTCATGATGCGGGATGCATTCGTATTCGATTCTGAGGAGGCGGAGCGGTTCCGGCGCGCGGTGTGCGGGACCATGGCGCTGGGCGGCACGGTGTATGTGAATTTCACCGGCGGCACCTCGGTCATGGGGTACATGGTGATGACCCTGGCCCATGAACTGAGCCGGGCGTTCTGCCGGGTGCACCTGGAATACCTGATGGATCTGCGCCATCCCGATGAACAGAAAGCCGAACCCTACGTGCTGTGCGAAGCGGGATTTATAGGGGTGGGGTGAGATAACGGTTACCGGATTACATCAAGCTACGTAAAGTATCCATACCCCGCCGCCGTTTTCGCGCCGACACCGTACATGGCAAGCGATTCACCGAGTAACGCTACGATGTAATCGCCGACAGCCTTCGTGGTAAGCACATCACGAACGGACGCCCGGCCGGGAAGCGGCGCCAGTTGATCCGCCGTGGGCCAGCCGGCGAGGCGCGCCATGTTCAGCCTGTAATAGCACATGAACCTGATTCCCGGCATGGTGGTCAGGAACGTGATCGGCGTCGGATTCTGATCGTCCGTGGGATACTTTTTCCCGTCTCTGAGGAAATCGGGATAATGGGGATTCATGATGTCGATACCGAGAATCTCCTTGGATTCCTTGAGCGATACCGGATCAGGCACCGCATCGAAGAACGAAACGATGCCACCCGTGTGATGGTTCACCACCAGTTCCAGATGCGATCGTACGATCTTCCATCCATCTGAAAGAAACGGAATGTTGTTCAAGTATCCATACCAATCGCATAACAGGCAAAAAGCAGAGGGATAATCAGCGCGTCCATGAGATTCTGAGTCGTTATCTTGGAGGTGTGATTTAACGAACACAGAACCGAATACGGCCCTGATCTTCTCTGCCTCCGCCAATGCATCGAGCAATCCCGCCGGCGGTTCCTCAGGAAGTGATTTCGACGGGACCGGAACTGACAGTTTCGATTCCGCCAGGTGATGGACCACTCCCTTCAGAGAGCTGGCCGGTATCAGCGGGAAACCGTACAGATGGTGCAGCGCGAGTCCGGTTTCCATGGCCGGATTGTTGGACAGGCCGCAGACCATCCGGCCGGCGGCAGTGTAAGCCGTACCCGTGGCGCCCAGGCTTTCCATGGCTGCTGAATAGGATGCGAACCATGCCGGATACTTTTTTGCGACGGTGGAGTTCATCGATTGACAGAAAGAATGGAAAAACTTGTTCTGCGCGTTTTTTGTTTCGAATTTGACCTCGCCGCTTTTGGGATCCCTGTCGTCGTACTCGTGGAACTTCTGCAGCCGCAGAGTG
>JAFGDC010000510.1 GCA_016932295.1 candidate division CSSED10-310 bacterium | reverse complement strand
CACCGGGACATCAAGCCCGACAACATCATCATAACCCACGATGGGCGGCCGGTGGTGATGGATTTCGGTATCGCCAAGGCGCTGCAATGGTCCGCCCTGCGCTCCTCCCGTGTATTCGGCACCGGCCCCTACATTGCTCCCGAACAGCTTGTCGCCGGTGAACCGGACGGCCGGAGTGATCAATATTCCTTCGGTATCCTTCTGTACCGTATGCTGACCAGGCGTTTCCCTTTCCCCAGGCATGTCAAGCAGGAGCAACTTCTCGACTATGTCCAGCGCCGCCGGATCGAGCTGATTCCCATCCGCACCTACCTTCCCGAGATAGACCAGGTCCTCGAGGAAATCATACAGCGCTGCATCTCCTTTTACCCGCAGGATCGTTTTTCCGACATGAAGGAACTGATCAGGGCGGCGCGCCGGATCGAGATCAAGGAGGAAAGCACTCAGGTGAAGGCGGTGCCGGCCGGTCCGGAAGCCGCCGTGGGCGCTGCCGTGGCGCGGGCGGCTCGGGCCTTTTCGATCCAGGATTACCAGGGCGCCGTGCGTATCCTCGAGAATGCCCAGGCCCTTGACCCGGACAATCGGCGTATCGCCGAGCTGCTCACCAGGTCACGCAAGAAGCTGGATGAACAATTGGAGATCGAGGCGTACATGGAACGGGGTTCGGATGCGTACAGTCGCGGCGAATTCAACGAAGCGCTGCGGTTATGGCGCAAGGTGCTGGACCTGGATGACGACCACCAGCGGGCTCGCATGTTGATTCAGAGGACAGAACAGGAAGCCGCCCTGAAAAAGGCGGGCTCGATGTCCGTGGCACCGGCTGATACCGATCACCACGAGGGGATAGACCGCCGTCATGCCGATACCGCCTTGAGCCGCCACCCGCAATGGTCCGTGGACCGTGATTCCGACGAGCGGCTCCTTCCACAGGAGCCAGGCCGGCTCGTCCATGCACCTGGAATGGCTGATACCATGAACATGGAATTGGCCGGAACCGGAGGGGACGAACCCGGATCTCCCAGGGTAACCAAGACACTGGGCGGCGAACGTGCGCCGATTCCCGGTCCCGCCAGTCGTGCCGGTCACCCCATGGTGAACTGGTGGGTGATCCTGCTCGTGATCGCCGCGATAACCGCCATGGCGCTATCCGGCGCCGGCGTGCTGCGGCGTCAGGCGAGGGGGGCAAGGACGAACAAAAAGCTGACGGTCATGATACCTTCACCTGCACTTCCGGTCGCCTTGCCCACCACAACCGATTATGCGCCGGCATCCAATGTCTATGCGGCGCCGTCTCACGCCATTCCGCGCCCTGTGTTGACCCCCGCCGGGCGGATCATCCCCGCTGAAACTGCGATACCAGCCGTCAGTGACCGGTATCATGCCTCATCACCCTCGCCGCGGTTGAAGCCACCGATCACATTCCCGATGCCGCAACTCCCAATCTCTCAGTCGCTACAACCACCGCCCACGCCGCCGCCTTTCCGCGCCGCCCAGGCTGCCGCCGCATCACATCTGAGCGCCGGCGATGCACCGGCCGCCCTCGCGGCGCTGCGGCTGGCGCTCGAGCAGGGATGTCCTTTCCATGAACTGCGGAAATCCTCCGGCGCCGTGGCCGCGATGATGGGCATTGAACTTCCGGCCGCGTCCTCTTCGATCCGATTGCTTCAGGCACTTACTATGCAAGTGGAGCAGCGGCTGCTGAGCCTGGCGGATCAGATCGATACCGCCGTCACCGCGGGTCGCTTCGCGACGGCGGAAGTACTCGTTGCCGAGATGCAATCCCTGGCACGCAGCGATCCCCGGGTGCGGCGACTGACTACGCGGTTGAATGAGGAGCGCGATTCGGCGGCTTCGGCCGACAAGGAAATCCGCACATTGCTGGATGAGGGCAACCCAACCGCCGCCAGGGAGCGGTTGAAGACGGTACAAGGCCGGTGGGGCGAATACGAACCGCTGGCCGCCACTGCGGTCGAGCTGGCCAGGGTCGAAGCGGAAACAAATGAGGACACCATGGGCCCGGCCTTGTCGGATCTCTCATGCCCGAAGCGTATCGAACAAAGGGATGCCGCAACGGTGACAATCAGAGCCGTGGATGAAAGCGGCATCGGGGAAGTACGCCTTCATGTGCAACCAGGCGAGGGAAAAACCGCTGATATCGAAATGCAGGTCGATGATCCGGGAGTCTGGCGAGCGGATGTGCCCGCTTCGCTGACGAAAAAAACCGGAACACTGCTCATCCACATCACCGCCTCCGACGTCAACGGTAACGAATCACGGTTGCCGGCGCGAGGTGGTGTCACTATCGAAGTGCTGCGGCCCCTCCCCCTGCCGTCTCTTCCTTAAACAGTCCCAAAAACAGTCCCCAATCCGCCACCAGAGACTGTTAGAGTTTGAGATAGCAGGTAACATTCGATACACAATCACCATCATCCTCCCACCGGAGTCATACCGGGAATCCTGTACTCTATGCTGCGAAGCGCAGATACCCAAGGTATTACGACGACCAATCGGTTCTTCAATCAAGTCGATTCGCCATTTTTGACAGGCACACTGCTTCGAGGATGGAGCCAGTATCCTTGAAATGCGTTCACGAGGCATGCAGAATACCCCTCCCAGTCATGAGTGGTGCATTTAGGACAGGTGGCAACCCTTGCCCATCGCCGTTTGATCTGACACACTAATCGGCGGGAGTGAACATGAAAGAGCATGAAGCCGCAGTACGTTGGAGTCTTAGGAAATACCTCGAATACCAGAAAACTCTTGGGCTTGAGTATGTCCAGCGCGAAGAGACCTCCACTGGAAGCATCACAGAAATCCAGGAAGCTGCGGCCGGGATGGTTGCCGAAAGCCCAGGGGAGATGGTGGATGAACGTCCCGGAATGAACCTGCCCGATGATTTGAAGGAACTGGGACGGATGGTGACGGCATGCACGAAATGCGAGTTGCACGTGGAGCGGGTCAAGGTCGTCTTCGGCGACGGCAATCCACTGGCCCGCCTGATGTTCGTTGGCGAGGGACCCGGCGCCGAGGAGGACCGCCAGGGTGTTCCTTTTGTCGGCGCCGCCGGACAACTGCTCTCCAAGATACTTCAGGCAATGGGATTCATACGCTCGGAAGTGTATATCACCAATATTGTCAAGTGCCGGCCACCGCAGAATCGCGAACCCCTCCCCAAGGAGGCGCATGCCTGCCGGCCTTATCTTCTCAAGCAGCTTGAGCTGATCCAGCCGGAAGTGATCGTGGCACTCGGCAGGACGGCGGCGCAGAATCTGCTGCAGACCGATGCGCCCCTGGGTCGTCTCCGCGGTCGTTTTCACGATCTGCAGGGAATCGTGGTGATGCCCACCTATCATCCCGCTGCCTTGCTGAGATATCCCGAGAACAAGCGCTTCGTCTGGGCTGACATGAAGCTGGTCATGGCGAAGCTCGGCAAGCCAGTACCCTGATTCATGACCGGCACGGACGGCGTTTTCATTGCGCGGGTTGTTCCCGATGCACCGGTGGACGGGCTGTTCAGCTACCTGGTTCCACCTGAACTGGCGCAGGATGTTGAGCCTGGACGCCGGGTGCTGGTGCCCTTCGGTCATCGGCGCATCACCGGCTACGTGGTGGAGTTGGCTCGCGAAGCGGGGGATTTCAAACGCCTCGAGAAGGTCCTTGATGACGAACAGGTCCTGAGCCCGGAACTGCTCCGCTTCACCCGCACCGTGGCCGAGTACTATGCGACTCACTGGTCACATGTGCTCAGAACCGCGCTGCCGACTCTTCGCAACACTGCCGAGCAGCACATCTATCACGCCTCACCGAAGCTTATCCGCGAATATCCCGACGGTGATGCCTGCACCAGGATGAAAAAGAACGCCCGGATTATCCTGGAGCTGCTGGTGGTGGAATCATCGGTTACCGCTGCCAGGATCAAGGAGGTGACCGGTCTGCCGAGGATCGCTCCACTTATGAAGGAACTGAGCGCTGCCGGCCTCGTGGTGGAGGAGCGGCGGGTGGCCATGCCGAAGCGGTTCGCCGCCACCGAAGCCGCGTTCACTGCCGTGGTGGAACGTATGCCGCCGGGCGGCCGCTATAGCGCCCGAACGAGGGAGTTATTCGCGTTGTTGCGGAACTCCGGGCAACCCGCCCCCATATCATTGTTGCGGGCGTCTTTCGGCAACGTGGCGCCGCTGCTCCGGACATTGGAACAGAAAGGGTGGATCAGGCGTCTGGAGGTTCCCGTCAAGCTGGATCCCACCGTGGCCATCAGGGCTCGGAACGCGCTTCCCCTGGAACTGCTGGAGGAGCAACGGCGTGCGTATGAAGCCATCAGGATTTCCCTGGAGAACGGCGGTTACCAGGCGTTCCTGCTTCACGGCGTCACCGGCTCGGGCAAGACCGAAGTGTATCTTCAGCTCATCGAGCAAGTCCTGCTGAATCGACGGCAGGCTGTCGTGCTGGTGCCGGAGATCGCCATGACACCGCTCATGATCTCGCGATTCAAGGGACGGTTCCCCGGCTTGGTGGCGGTTCTGCACAGTGCCATGCGACCGAGGGACAGGGACGACCAGTGGCGCCGAGTCCGCGCGGGTGAGCTGCGGATTGTCATCGGCCCTCGATCGGCGGTGTTCGCGCCCTGTCCGGAGCCGGGACTGTTCATCGTCGACGAGGAGCATGACGGATCATACAAACAGGATAACGAGCCATTCTATCACGGCCGGGACATGGCGGTGATGCGCGCGTACATGTGCGGCGTTCCGGTGGTGCTTGGTTCCGCAACTCCAAGCGTCGAATCGTACTACAATGCTCAGACCGGCAAGTACATCTGCTTGGGAATCACCCGGCGGGTTTTGTCCCGACCGCTGCCGGCGCTCGAGGTGGTGGACATGCGTTCCCGGCTGGAAGCGGAACAGCCAGTCGGCGCCCTGGCGCCGCGCCTTGTGGATGCGGTTCGCGGCGCACTTGCCGGCGGCCGTCAGGTCATCATTCTGCTCAATCGGCGGGGATATTCGACCTTCCTGGTGTGCAAGGATTGCCTGGCCGGTCTGGAATGTCCCCATTGCTCCGTATCACTGGTTTTCCACGCTACCGCAGGCAGGGTTCTCTGTCATCACTGCGGGTATGCGGCTGAACCACCGGCTGTCTGTCCGAACTGCGGTGGCAAGGTGATCAACTATCTTGGTCTGGGGATCCAGAAACTCGAGGAGGAATTTCGCGAAACCTTCCCCGATGCCGGAGTGCTTCGCCTTGACAGCGACGTGGTCCGGCGATACGGCACATTTCAACATCTCCTGCAAGACTTCGAGGATGGGAAGTACGAGGTGCTGTTGGGTACGCAGATCGTGGCCAAGGGGCATGATTTTCCCAATGTGGCGTTGGTAGGTGTGGTGGCGGCTGACGCCATGCTGGCGTTACCCGATTTCCGCGCCGCGGAACGGGAATATGCGCTGTTGACCCAGGTGGCCGGGCGTTCCGGCAGGGGGGACGAGCCCGGCCTGTGCCTGATCCAAAGCCTCTATCCCGAGCATTACAGCGTCAAGGCCGTGGTGGATGATGCGCCGGCCTGGTTTTATGAAAAAGAGCTGGCAGTGCGGCGTCGCCTGAAGCTGCCGCCGTTCACCAGTCTCGTGTTGCTCAAGATCAGGCACATCGACCGCCGACGTGCCTATGCCGCGGCGGCCGCCATGCGCGATCTGCTGCGTTCCGGAAGCCGCCGTATCCAGGTGATGGGACCGGCTCCAGCGCCGATCTTCAAGCGAAAGGATGAGTACCAATGGCAATTGCTGCTGCGCTCGGTCTCACGGCCGGCTCTTCATGCGCATCTGCGGGACAATCGGGCGCGGCTGGCGGAAATTCAGCGCGAGCACAAGTGCAAGCTGGCCATCGATGTCGATCCCTATGATGTCATGTAGCAAGGCTGCCTCGGCGCCGGCTGCCCGAGAGGTTGATTCAGGCAGATAGAGATGCGCGGGATCGCGGAGGATTACTCGCCGTCAAGAGTGTCCCGGACTGCCTGGTAGGCATCCTCGGCCCGATAGGAGCTGCGCACCAGCGGTCCCGCCACGACGGAAGTGAAACCCACGTCCAACCCGATCCGGCGGTAACGGTCGAATTCCTCGGGTGGTATGAACCGCTCCACCGGCAGGTGATCGCGGCTTGGTTGGAGGTACTGGCCGATGGTGAGGATGTCGCAGCCGGCGTTCACAAGATCGACCATCACGGCCGTCAGTTCGGCTTCAGTTTCACCCAATCCCACCATGATACCGGACTTGGTGATCAGGTTCCTTGAGGCGAACCACTGTAGTAATTGGATGGAGCGGTCATAGGCCGCTTCCGGCCGGACATGGGGGTAGAGCCGAGGGACGGTCTCGATGTTGTGGTTCAGGACGTCCGGTGGAGATTCCAGGAGGCGCAGATACGCTGACTCGGAACCCTGGAAGTCGGGCACGAGCACCTCGATACGACAGTCCGAAGCGATGGTGCGGATGGCGCTGATGACTGCGGCGAAATGGGCGGCGCCGCCATCGGGCAGATCGTCCCGGGTGACCGAGGTGATCACCGCGTAGCGCAGCCCGAACGCATGGATGCTGCCGGCGACCGCTTCCGGTTCCCGATTGTCCAACGGCAGGGGAGCGCCGTGGGTTACCGCGCAGAACCGGCAGTTCCTGGTGCAATGGTCCCCCATGATCATGAAGGTGGCGGTGCCGCATCCCCAGCATTCACCCAGGTTTGGGCAACGAGCGCTCTCGCATACCGTGTGTAAGCCTTCCCGCCGCAGCCTCTTCAGGACCTTGACGTACTGTGGTCCGCCGCCGGCCCTGACCTTCAGCCATGGCGGCCGGCGTTGTCCCGCTCGCGGCCGGTTCATGTCAAGCGCCGTGGATGGCGGTGCCGAAGGCGGCGGCCACCGCCTCGGGGAAGGCTTCCGCCAGGGTCGGATGGGGATGGATGATGGAATGAATCTGTGAACCCTTGGCTTGCAAGGTTCTGAAAGCCGATGCCTCGGAGATGAGTTCGGTGACTTCGGGACCGATCATGTGGACGCCCAGTAGTTCCTCGGTGGCCGGGTGAAAGATGGTTTTGATGAATCCATCGTAATCGCCGCCGGCTAGGGCGCGTCCGTTGGCGCGGAAGAAGAAGCGGCCGATTTTCACGTCGCCGTGGCGTTCGCGTGCTTTAGGTTCCGTCAGGCCGATGCTGGCGATTTGAGGACTGCAGAAGGTGCAGGCGGGGATGTAATCGTAGTCAAGCGGGTGGGGATCGAGACCGGCGATGGATTCGGCGGCGATGATGCCTTCGGCGGAGGCTTTGTGCGCCAGCCAGGGGGGCCTGGTCACGTCACCGATGGCGTAGATGCCAGTAACCGAGGTGCGGCAGTGATCGTCCACCGCGATGGCGGTGCGGTCCAGTAGGATGCCGGCTGCTTCCAGGCCCAGGCTGGAGATGTTGGGTATGACGCCGATGGAGACGAGGAGTTTTCCGGCCTGGAGTTGTTCGCCGTTGTCGAGGCTGACGGTGACGCCGGCCCCTTCCGGTTCGGCCTTGTCGATGCGCCTGCCGAGATGCAGGTCTATATTTCGCTTGGTGAACGCTTTTTCGAGGGTGGCGCTGACGTCGGGATCTTCAATCGGAACGAGATGATCGAGCATTTCCACGATGGTGACCCGGGCACCCATGGCGGCGAAATAGTGGGCGTATTCCACGCCGATGGCACCGGCTCCGGCGATGATGAGTGATGATGGAATGGTCTCAAGAAGCATGGCATGAGTGCTGTTCAGGATGGTGTGGCCATCGAACGGGAGGT
>JAFGDC010000509.1 GCA_016932295.1 candidate division CSSED10-310 bacterium | reverse complement strand
CCGCATCATCGAGGCCGGCCACCACGCTCCCACCGGCTCCAACAGCCAGAACGTCCATTACCTGCTCGTCACCGGTGAGACCGCGCGGGACACACTCCGGACCATGACCATCGCCTTCTATGAAAAACTCTTCGCCCGTCTCCGGTCACCCCTGGGAAGAACCGCCATCCGCCTGGCCGCCGGCAACGGAACAGTGAATCGTCTGCTGGAGTATCGCCCCATCGTCACCCACGCCAGACAGCTCCTGGCAAAAGGCGACGACCGCCTGTTCTACGGCGCTCCGGCCCTGCTGCTGGTCCACGCCGAGGCCGGTGATACCTGTTCCGCCTTTAACTGCGCCGTGGCACTCTACAACTGCTCCCTCATGGCCCATACCCTGGGCGTTGGCTGCTGCTTCAACGGCTTCCTGGAAGCCGCCGTCATGAACGATCGCTCACTCCGCAAATGGCTCGGCCTGCCCATTGGACACCGGTGCTTCGGCGCCATGACCATGGGTTACCAGGACATGCGCTACCGCAAACTGGTCAAACGCGCCGCGCCATCCGTCCGGCGCCTGTGACCGGCACCGCACGGTCACGCCACCGGGCCGGCAGTCAGGAAACCGCCACCATGTCCGCCACCGTCCGCGGGCTTGCAAGTCGGCAGTAAATGTGCTTTCTGAAGGAGACGTTACCTCCGGAGTGACCATGAAAATCGTTTTCGTCCACAAGGGAAGAGAGCACCTGGGCATCGAATGGATTTCGGCCATGTTGAAGCAAGCCGGCCACGAGGTCGCCCTGGTCTACGATCCCGGCCTGTTCTCGCACCATGACAATCTCCTGCACATGCCAGCGCTGGCGGCCCGGTTCGACCGGACCGATGCGGTGGTGGAGGAGGTGATCGACCATCGTCCGGACATGATCGCCATGGGCATCTACACGGATACGTACGCCTGGGCCAGGGGAGTAGCCCGGCGGGTGCGTGAGCAACTCGAAACGGTGATCGTCATGGGCGGCATCCACGCCTCACTCGCACCCGAAACGGTCGTTGCGGATGGCGCCGCCGATTACGTGGTGGTGGGCGAAGGCGAAGCGCCCATGGTCGATCTCGCGGCCATGGTGGCGGCCGGCGAACGCCGCACCGATATCGCCAACGTCTGGTGCCGGCGGGATGGACGGACCATCGCCAATCCATTGCGGCCACCCATTTCCCTCGATTCCCTGCCACTGATCGATAAATCACTGTTCGAAGACCACATCCGTTTCCGCGACGACTACATGATTCTCACCGATCGAGGCTGTCCATTCAGTTGCACCTTCTGCTGCGAAGCCACCATGCGCGGCATGTACGGCAGCGGTTACCTGCGCCGCCGGAGCATCCCGCATGTCATGCACGAGTTGCGCACGTACAAGCGCCGGTACAAGTACCGCGAGGTCATGTTCTTCGACTCGGTGTTCTTCACCGACAAAACCTGGCTGCGGGAACTGCTGACGGCGTACCGGAAAGAAATAGCCGTGCCGTTTCGCTGCGAGGGGCATGTCCAGTTGATGGATGCCGACATCGCCGGGATGCTCGCGGAGAGTGGCTGTTATACGGTGGATTTCGGCCTGCAGACCATCAATCAACAAGTGCGCCGCGAGTTGCTGGACCGCCGGGAAACCAACGAACAGTTGGCGCAAGCCCTCGAATTGTGCGAAAAAGTGGGATTGAAATACGACGTGGACCTGATCCTGGATCTGCCGGGCCAGTCCCAGGAGGACTTTGAACAGACAGCCGCTTTTTTCGCCGGCTCACGGCGCCTGAACCGCCTGAAGTTTTTTAACCTCACGCTGTTTCCGGGAACACCCATCGTCGATCGCCTGCACGCCGCCAAGCTCCTCAGCGACAGCGATCTCAGGCGCGTCAAGAGCGGTGAGATGATCGGTGATTTCTACCATGAATCCAGTCTGGAAGGCCGCGTGCGGGATCGATCCAAGAAGGGTATCAAGTTCCTGTTGCGGGGACTGCCGCTGCTGCCCGCCAAGACCGTACACCGGCTGCTGGTGCACCGTCGCTACCGCCGCCTCGGCTACTTGCCCGGCGGCACCGGTCTCCTGCTTCAACTGCTCGTGGCCTTGAAAAACCGCGACCTGCGGTATGTCATTCACGGCCGGAGACTGCTCTTCTCCATTATCACCGAGCTGCGCCGCCGACGGCGCGGCCCACGACAGGCCGGAGCCTCCTCCACATGAGCAGGCGGACTGGGGCGCGATGAACGCCGGTCCACACATGACCCGGCGGTCAGCACGCACAGGCCTCGGACTCCTGATAATTATCGTAAACCTGGGTGGATCCGCCTTGCTCATCCCCCTCGTCCGGCATGCCGGCTTCGTCTACGACGACGAGTTGGTAGTAGCCAGAGAACGTTGCCTGGCGGACATCCGAATCGCACAATTGTTCACCCGTGACTATTACGAACGATCTGGTGAAAGCACCTATCGCCCCCTGGTGACGGCCTCGTACATCCTGGATAACGCACTTTACGGAGACACGCCGGCCGGATACCACGCCACCAACCTGCTGCTCGCCGCACTGGCCGGAAGCATCTTCGGCCTGTTCGCGCTGCGTTGGGGAAGCTGGGGAGGCATCTTGGCGGCGGTAACCTTCACTGTTGCGGCGGGACCATTGGAAGCCATCGCCGGGATCGCGTTCAGGGAAGATCTGCTGGCCGCCTGCGGCGTTCTCGGCAGCCTGTTGCTGTTCACCCGGTTCGTCCAGGCCCGTCGTGGCTGGCCCTGGCTGGCCGCCGTCGTCGGCACCTACGGACTGGCCCTGGCCGCCAAAGAATCGGCGATCGCGACGCCGCTCTTGGTGGCAGTGACGGCGCGCTTCATGGCGCCACCAGCGGAACGCCGTCTGGTCTCCTGCCTGATCGCACTGGCCGTCGTCACCGGCCTGTTTCTCACTGTATGGTTTGTCATCCTGCCGGCGCCGGCACCCTATGCACCACAAGCACCGCCCCTGGTTGAACGACTGGCGGCGGCACCCGGCGCACTGGTCTTTCATCTGCACACTGGTTTCTTTCCCACCCGTCTTTCGGTGGAGCATCCGGCGCCCGAATCCAGCCTCGCCGCCTGGCTGGTCACATTGGCTTTCATCTCGGTGCTCGCCGCCGGCTGGCGCGGACGTTCACCCGCCGCAATGGGGCTCGCCCTGTTCCTGGTGGCCCTGCTGCCGGTACTGGGGATCTTCCCGGCACTGCTCAACCCGGTGGCGGAACGCTACCTGTATCTCCCCATGACAGGGCTGGCTCTGGCCATCGGCCACGGCGTGTCCGCGGCGACCCGGCGATTGCCGCGCGCTCCCGCGATCGCCCTGATACTGGGAGCCGCGGCCCTATGGGTGGTCAGACCCGCCATCGTCCGCCAACGCCACCTGCCGGTCTGGTTCAACGACATCAGCCTGTGGACGGCGGCGACGGACAACGCTCCGCGCAGCGCCCGGGCTCATTTCAACCTGGGTCGCGCCATGGCACGCCAGGGCAGGCTGGATCGCGCTGAACGGGAACTGCTCCGGGCGGACGAGCTTGAACCTGGCGTGGGAGTGGTCAACCTCCAACTGGGCTTGCTGTATGACCGGCGGAGTAACCTCCGGGCGGCGGCGACGCATTATCGCGCCGCCATGGAAAACGGCGTGCGCACCTTCCAGGTCTACAATAACCTGGGAATCGTCCTGGCGAAATCAGGACAGTACGAAGAGGCGGTGCAGCGCTTCCAGCAGGCGCTGGTCCTGCAACCTGGATCACTCATGGCCGCCGCGAACCTGGAGAAGGCGCGGGAGATGGCCGCCCATCATCCATAGGCGGCGGAAGCTCGTGCCGACCGATCCGCTCAGTCCTTGACGACGAAGAAGGTGACGAGCGCTCCGCCGGCGCTGATGTTGATGATGCTGGAGTCGGACGTGCGGCAGAACCCTCCGCCGAAATAACCGGCAAAGGTGAAGAAGTTGTGGTTGATCTTCTTCTCCTCGAACGTGACACCATCGGGGGTGATCACCGGAAACTCCATCCTGGGGATGGGCACGTACTGCTGGACCACTTTCTGGGCATGGCACGATTCTCCGATCGCATCGTCCCATTCCTGCTGCGTGGCCTCGTGGCCTATCACCACGCCCTTGCCGCCAAACATGCTGTTGGGTTTGATGACCAGTTGTTCCCTGTGCTCGCGGACGAAGGGGAAAAGATCCACGTCCTCTCCCTTGTAAGTTGTAAGGCCTTCCCGCATGATCCGTGTCCAGGGGATGTGTTTGAGCAGTGCCTCCTGCTCGGCGGCGGTGAACAGGAAGGAGAGTCGTTCGTCGGTGAGGAGCGACAGGAGGTTCTTGTTGTCGCCGAGCTTTGCGCTGAGCGGGTTGGCAAACACCACGTTGCCGTCCTCGTAGGCACTGATGACCGGTTTCACTTCTTCGACATGTTGTGAATAGTCGGACAATACGCCGCGGCGGTAGATGAGATCGATGGGGCGGCCGTCCTTGGCGAGGCGCCGGCCGTCATATTCCAGCGACCATGGATCGGTGAAGAAACCATGCAATCCGCGTTCGGCGAAATACTCCGCAAACAATCGGAATTCTTCCACGTTGGTAACCTTGGGATTGCCCATCACCGCGATATGCGGGTTCCGCCGGCCGCCAGCCTGCCACCAGGCCGTGAGAAGGGCATTCAGCACCTTGGGGCGGTAGGGTTCGTTCATAAAGAAGAAATCCCGCTGCAATTGTTTCATCAGGCTCAGTTCCATCAACTCTTCCACCTGGATATCGGCGTAGTGCGCACCACCCGGGCTGTCACAGTTGAACTCGAGGAACATGAAATCCTCGATTCCAGCGCCGTACATGATGGTGTCCATGCGGGAGAAATAGATCCTCCTGGCCAGCCGGCCGGGGATATTCACCAGGGGGACCTCGGGTTCGGTCAACTCGAAAAACGGCCTGAAATCCTCGACGGTGAAATACAGATCGATCAACTTCTCCTGGCAGTTGAGCACTGTCTCGACGGTCTCACGAAAGTAGCGCAGTTGGCTTTCACTCAGAAAGAACGGTTTGATGAAGGTGGGCAGGACCTTGGGACCGGCCAGCGCCCGTCGGGACAGCAGGCGCTCGTTCATCGCCATGAATTCATCCTGCAACTGCGACGGCGACATCTCGTGCACCAGGCGGTCGAACTCCTGGTTGACTCTCGTGACAACATTGGCCATTTACCACCTCCTGGCACTACGAGCCATGACATGAGCCACCAAACTCAGGCCTACTCTATACCGAGCGATTGCGCCTTTCAATGAAATAGTGGATTCAAACCATATCCGGCGCTCGACCCATGTTAACCTGAAGTTCCCTGGGAAAACAGCCAAAATGTTGTCCCTTTTTCATTGGTAGCCAATGCCTTGTATCGAATTTTGGTAGTGCAATGT
>JAFGDC010000508.1 GCA_016932295.1 candidate division CSSED10-310 bacterium | reverse complement strand
TGGAAAGATCTGACGATCACCTATACGACCGGCGACATTGTTTCCGGCGATCTGCTGATATACATCGGTTGCACCGGTTGCTACAGCCATCCGGTCTATGTTGATAACGTGCGGCTGACTGCGACGCCGGTTGCGCAACCGGTCGATGAAAACCGGAGTTTCGAAACGGGAGACTTCGCCGGCTGGGTCGCGCACTCCAGCGGTGGCTGGAATGCCAGCATGAGCGTGCTCAGTGACGCGTCGCCTTGGGGCGGCGTCCTGCCGGATGGAACCCACTACGCCAAGATCGTCAGCGGCGGCGACCAGAACAATCTGTTGTCGTACCTGTACCAGGACGTCGGCGCGTTGGAGGCCAACACGACCTACACCCTGACGATCGCCTTCGGGAGCAACAATCAGTTCCGCCCCTACGGATCCTTCGCCCTGCTCAACGGCACCGACCAGACCGGCACGGTCCTGGAATCGATGAGCATCACCAGCGCGTTTACCGATTGGGTCAACGCGTGGCACGATCTGTCCATCACCTATACGACCGGTGATACGGTATCCGGGGATCTGGTGCTCTATATCGGCGTCACCGGTTCTTACAACCGCGCGGTGTATGTCGACAACATTCGGCTGGCCGCGGCGCCAGTCGAGCAACCAATCTTACAGAACCTGAGTTTCGAGACCGGCGACTTCAGCGGCTGGACCACGCACTCCAGCGGTGGCTGGAACGCCAGCATGAGCGTGCTCAGCGACGCGTCGCCCTGGGGCGGCGTCCTGCCGGATGGGACACGCTACGCCAAGATCGTCAGCGGCGGTGACACCAATGGACTGCTTTCGTATCTGTATCAGAGTGCCGGCGCGTTGCTGCCCAACACGACCTACACCCTGACAGTCGCCGTCGGAAGCAACAACCAGTTCCGTCCCGACGGATCGATCGCGCTAATCAATGGAATCGATCAGACCGGCACCGTCCTGGCGACAACGAGCGTCAGCACCCCGTTCACCGATTGGGTCAACGCCTGGTACGACATCACCGTCACCTTCACAACCGCCGACACTGTCTCTGGCGACCTGCTGATCTACATCGGCTGCACCGGCTGCTACAGCCACCCGATGTATATCGACAACGTGCGGCTGACCGCCACGCCCGCGGCGTAGTTGAGGACCGAGGCCTGTGCGAGCGATATCCGCGATCCGTTGTGGCATGTCGCTCGCACAGATGTTTGGCATCCCCACAAGGTATGCTGACGGCGAGTTCCTCAAGGATTCCGATGCCGCCGGACGCCGTCAGGCGACGCCGCAACCAGACGACAAATGACAGGGCGGACGGGTATTGCGCTAACCCTTCTTCACCGGCACATCCGTTCGCGAGCCGATGAATTCAAGCCATGTCTCGACGGTTTCATTCTCGGTGAAGCGGTCGCTGTCATACGGCTGCTTCTTTCCAATCCTTCCGCTCTTTGCCTTGCCCATGGGATGATATGGCATGATGTTTATCTCGATGATGTTCTTAAGTTTTCCCGCAAGTTTCGCAATGTCATCGAGGTTTGACTCGCTGTCGTTCAGGCCCGGGATGAGTGGGCAGCGTAGAATGAGCTTCGCACCATTCCTATCCAGCATGAAAAGGTTCTCCAATATCTTCCTGTTGTCGATGCCCGTGTAGTTGCGATGCCTTTGAGGGTTGCTCTCCTTGAAATCAAACAGGAAAATATCGACATGCTCACGAATACTCATATATTTGTCCGTTGGGGCGAATCCGCTTGTTTCGATACAGTTGTTGAATCCTTTCTTTTTCGAATGCCTCAATAGCGCCATCGTAAATTCATACTGCATCATCGGCTCTCCGCCGGAGACGGTCATGCCTCCGCCGGATTCCGCATAGAAGTCCCTGTCCTTTTCCACTTCAGCCATGATTTCATCCACGCTCATCAGCATGCCCTTTATTTCGAGAGCCATGTTCGGACACGCCGAAACGCACCCGCCGCAGGCGGAACAGAGGACGCGGTTGATATCGTGCCGGTTCGCACTGAGAGAATGGCAGTTCTTTGGACACGCCGTGATGCATGCGCCGCAAAGCGTGCATTTCTCACCAAGGAAATAAAGTTCCGGGGACGGCGACTGCGACTCAGGATTATGACACCAATGACAGTGGAGCGGACATCCCTTCAAAAAGACAGTGGTCCGCAATCCTGGACCATCGTGTAGAGAACAGCGATCAATTGAAAGAACTAATCCTTGTTTTTGCATAAATACAGCTCAGACGTTTCTCGTATGGCTCCGTGTTTCTTTTATTATGAACGCATAAAAAGGATCGTCGGAATAGGTTCTTTTAGGTGCTTTTCAAAACAGGCAGAATATTCGCTCTGCATTATCAATACAGCGACCTCTTGATTATCTCTTCCTGTACCGCAGGCTCCAAATCGATGAAACGGGCCGACCAGCCACCGAGACGCACGATGACATGCGTGTATTTCTCCGGCTCCTTCAGTGCCGCCTGGAGATCATTTTTATTCACCACGGTGATATTCGCCTGCATGCCGCCCTTTTTGAAATAGACGTTGAAGAGCATTTCCATCTTGTCGCGTTCATGGGTGAAAAATTCCCGCGACAGCTTCACGTTCGTGGTCGCGCCGCCGTGCGCAGGATCCACCTTCGCTATCGAGTTGAGCAACGCCGTCAGCCCCCTCTTGTCAAATCCTGCTGTTGGGGCCATGCCTATCGCGAACGGCTCTCCGCTTTTGCGACCGTCGGCGGTCGCCCCGCAGTTCTTGCCCATCCAGTAACCGCCCGGATTGACGCTGCTGACAAGCAGGAAGTCGAGGCCAACCTTCTCGCCGGCTGATTTCGCGGACGTGTGAATGTATTTCCACATGTTGGTCATCATGTCGTCAGCCTCATTGTCGTCATTTCCAAACTTCGGAGCCGCCAGAAGCATCTTCCTGATGTCGTCCCTGCCCTCAAAATTGCTGTCGAGTACCTCCACCAATTCAGACAAGGAGATCTGTTTGTCCTTATACACAAGCTTCTTGATGGCGGTCAGTGAATCGGCGGCATTCGTAAATCCATGCCCCATCTCACAGCCTCCCAGGTAGCGTATCCCACCATCGAACATTGCTTTTCCCCGTTCAAGGCAGTCGTCGCTCAGGAGGCTGGCAAACAGGAATGCATTCTGACTGTGACCGTCGCATATGCCCTTGTAGAAGCGAGCGAAGAGGTCCGTTGCATAATCGACCTGTTTCTTGAAGGCGTCATATAGTTTTTCAAAAGTATCAAAAGTATCCACCGTTCCCGAGCGAGGGCCTAAGCTCCGCCCATCGCGGTAGAAGCCGTCATGAAGGGCTGCAAGGACACATTGGGGGATGCTCCACGCGCTATCCAGCAAGCTGGGGCTGCACCACGCAAGCATGTATTCGCCGCATCCCAGAGGATGGTATCGTGTGGCTTCCTCCAGCGAGACGCCGAGGCTTTTTGAGGCGCCGGGGATATTTACATCATCGTTATAGAGCATTGGGAATACGCCGTGTTCCCCAATGACATCCATCGCTTTTGATAATAGTTTCGGATCCTGTCCCTCATGGAACCTGAATGTCAGTTGCGGCTTGACGTCTTTAAATCGCCGTGTCGCTTCAAGAGCCGCCATGGCGAACCTGTCGGCGTTCTTTTCGTTCCTTCTGCCTTTACCGCCGAGGACAACTCGACTGACGGCAGCCTCTCCATTCTCGTTGATGACATCCCAGAGAGCGGAAATGGTTTCCATGGCCTCTTCTTCGCTAATCATGCCGCTGTCGATGTCCCGGACATAGAAATCACCGAGAAATATGTCGAGCCTTCCAGGTTCAATGTGCTTGCCACTTCCCATGATGAGATAAAGCCAGAGCAACTGTACCGCCTCGCGTAATGTCTCGGGCGCGCGAACGGTTATCGCCTCAAGAACCCTTGCTGTTTCCTCGAGTCTTATTCTATCAATTTCGGAATTCGCCTCTTCCGCCAGAGATTCGGCTTGTTTCCGGTAATGATGGCAGGTGTCCTTGAAGACATCGAGCATGATCAGGAGCCCGTCGAGGAATTCCCCGTCACCTCCCTTTTTCCCAATCTCAGATTTTCTCGCCCTTATATCATCGACAAGTCCGGGAATGCCCCGCTGGAGCAGGCGATCAAAATCCATGGACATGCAGAACCCGACGCTGACGTCTCCAAGGAAACTATTCTTTGCCTCATCGTCCCATAGTTTACGTATCTTCGACTGTGTGCATTCCTCACTCCAGAAGTCGAGTATCTTATCGAGAGCCTTTCTGTCCTCGTTAGACGCCGAACAGGTCTCGGCCGCCGAGAAATTAACGCAATATCCCCCCTGTTTTCCGGCCATTTTCACGCCCTTGCGCCATTCGGGATACCAATGCCACCATATCGTTCCAAAATAAACAATAATATCATCAGGCCTGCGACCGGCAAGAATATCCCCCGGACGCAGATCCCCAAGGATAACCGGATACTGTGCTTTCAAGCACATCGCCTCGCGTATTGCGGCATGGTCATTCCTATGCCTTTTATACGCATCGGTAAATTCAAGCGCCTGAGCAACATGGGGGCTTAGTAATTGCTTTGTCGAATTCATCCTACTGTTAGTCCTGCTCTGGAGTCATGTAATAGAGACTCATAAAAGGGTCGGATGCAGGCATGAAGAGCCATCGCCGCAGATCCTCTTTGATCGAACCGCCTCCATTTTGCTGGGCACACTGACCCACGGCGCAACATGCCTAGCTCCTCTGGTTTACAGCACTGCCGGCGGGAGGCTGGGCCGTTGACTGCCTTACGATGAGTTGCGGCAGGAGGCGCGTCACGCACCCGCGACGTTCGGGCATGGGGCCTCGCAGCATCGGAATC
>JAFGDC010000058.1 GCA_016932295.1 candidate division CSSED10-310 bacterium | reverse complement strand
CTTTGAGTTGGATGTTCACGAACCCAACAACACCTTCGATCAGGCCGGCAGTATCTCAACCGACGGCAGTGGTCAGACCCATTATTTCTGTGAGTCATCCGATCAGGACTGGCTGCGGTTTACAAGCATTGCCGGATACACCTACCTTCTCGAAACGTACGATCTGAATAATTGCGATACGTTCCTGCGGCTGGTGGACAGGGACGGAATCAATGTGCTCGCCTTCGACGATAACGGCGGTGGTGGATCAGCCTCCAGTATAGAGCAGACCCTCGATTTCACCGATACGTATTATGCCCTGGTGAATGACAACGGCGTCGCTACCGGATCATCGGTGTATTACCGCGTGAGGATCCAGGCCTGGAGCCCCACGCCCCCGTTCACTCTCACTCCCACTTTTTCTCCTACCTCTACCCAACCACCCACATTCACGCTTACGCGAACACCCACCACCAGCCCCACCTTTAGTCCGACCTATAGTCCAACTCTCACTCCCACGTTCACCCTGTCACCCACGCTGACGCCTTCCCTCACTCCATCGTTGAGTCCCACCCATACCTCCACGTGCACTCCCACGATCACCCCGACACTCACCTGTTCACCCACGCCGTCTCCTTCATCAACTCCCACCTTGACTCCAACACTTACCCCCACCCTTTCTCCCACCTTCACTCCTACGGAAGCCCCGACACTTACCCCGACGCTCACCGCCACCCTTAGTCCTACTCAGACGTCGACCATGTCTCCCACCAGCACCCTCACGCCCACATTGTCACCAACCCACAGTCCCACGTTGTCTCCCACGGGGACCCCCACCGAGTCACCCACCGCTTCCCCGAGTCCGACGGAGTCCGCCACTCTCACTCCCACGTTGACGCCGACACCGACGAGGACGCCGACCATTACCGAACGTCCGACCCGAAGTCCGACTCCCACCTGGTCGCCGACTTCGACCCCCACTTTGACGCAAACAGCGACGCCCATCCATTCACCCACACCGACATTTACTCCGACTGCCGCTCCCATACCAGCGACTACACCGTTGGGGGGCATACTGTTGGCCGGGATGCTGACCATGCTGCTGTTCTTCAGGGGGCGCAGGGTGGCGTAAGGCGGTGCTGTCCGGTCATTCAACCACGCCGCGTTGACAAATCACCAGTCACTCCGGACAATTGAATTGATTCGGACAAGGTCTCGGCCTCTCACGAGTGCGCTGCCGCGCATGTGTAACGATTCAGGATGGGAGATCCCATGGCAAGGCTCAGAGTGGGGATTCTGGGGGCCACCGGCGCCGTCGGCCAGACATTCATACGTTTACTCAACGATCACCCATGGTTTGAAACAGCATACCTGGCCGCGTCTGGTGATTCAGTCGGGAAGCGCTATCGTGACACGCGGACCTGGCTGTCACGGGAAATCCAGTTGCCGCCGCGCATTGCGGAAATGAGTGTAGGTCCGTGTGAAGCGGTTGCCGGGATTGATCTGTATTTTTCGGCCCTGCCTTCCACGGTGGCGGGTCCTGTCGAGGCACGGCTGGCGGATACCGGTTGCATGGTCGTCAGCAACGCCGCCAGTCACCGCATGGATGAGGATGTTCCCCTGCTGGTGCCGGAGGTGAATCCTGATCACCTGCGGGCGGTTGAAACGCAGCGTGCCCGGAGGAGTGGGTGTATCGTCACCAATCCAAACTGCACGGTTGCCGGCCTCGTACTTGTTCTGGATGCACTGGACAGGGCGTTCGGTTTGCGCCGGGTGATGGTGAGCACGCTTCAGGCATTGTCCGGTGCCGGTTATCCCGGTGTGGCGGCGATGGATATTACCGACAACATCCTCCCTTTTATCCCCGGAGAAGAACGAAAAGTCGAAACGGAACCGCAGAAGATACTCGGTGATTGGGACGGAAGTGGTTTCATCCCCCGGCGGCTTCCCATCAGCGCTCAATGCACCAGGGTGGCGGTCATGGATGGGCATACGGAACTACTGTCCTTCGGTCTCGATTCGGAACCAGGACTGGAGGAGGTTGGCGAAGCGCTGTCGGCGTACCGTGGGCGATCCGGCGAAGCACAACGCTTGCCGTCATCACCGCGGCGCCTCATTTCCGTGCGCGCCGAGGATGACCGTCCACAACCGCGTTATGACAGGATCTTCGAGGATGGGATGGGGGTGACGGTCGGCCGTGTCAGGCGATGCCCCGTGCTGGGTTATAAACTTGTGTTGTTATCCCATAACATGATCAGGGGAGCGGCTGGAGCGGCGATGTTGAATGCTGAGCTATTGGTTGCCGCCGGTTTCCCCGGTGCCTCGCGACCGCCTGATTGAGTCATGTGATCCCATGCCTGGCAAAGATGTAACAAATATCGTCCTGATCGGCTATCCCGGGGTGGGCAAATCCAGTATCGGTCGGGGAGTGGCTGAAGCCATGGGATTGCCGTTTCTGGACACGGACGAGATGATCGTGGCTCGTGAAGGCCGCCCCATCACGAAGATCTTTCGTGAATCGGGTGAATCCCACTTCCGGCGGCTCGAACATGAAATCATCGCGCGCGTTTCGGAAGAGCGCGGTACGGTCATTTCGACGGGTGGCGGCTGCGTACTGGATGAACGCAATGTCGAGAATCTGAGGCGCCGGGGCATGCTGGTGTTTCTGTCCGCGACGCCCGAGGCGATTTACGATCGGATAAAGGACCAGGAGGAGCGGCCGCTGTTGTTGGGCAAATCCCGCTGGGAACTGGCGGAGAAGGTGCGTTTGCTGATGAAACGGCGCGCTTTCCAGTACCTGCGGACCACCAATGTCATCGATGTCACCTGCCTGACTGCGCCGGAGATCATCGATCGAATCGTGCGCCTGTATCGGGGGGAATTGTCGATCCGTCTGGTAGGTTTGATCGGCAGCAAGTTGGAAACGACTCTGAGTCCGTTGATGCACAACGCCGCGTTCCATTACCAGAAACTGGATTTTCACTACCAGTGTTTCGAGACCGATGATCTGGCCGCCATCGTGGCGCGGGTCAGGGAGCTTGGTATCGCCGGTTTCAACGTGACTTTCCCTTACAAGACAATAATCTGCGAGTACCTGGATGAACTCAGCGGCGTCGCCGCGGCGATCGGCGCCGTGAATACGGTTTACCACCGCGATGGACGGTTGATCGGCGATAATACCGACAGTCCGGGCGCTCTTGAGCATCTCCGGGCGGTACTGGCGTACCGGCGGTCCGGGTATGAGCTGGCGGGGAAGCGCGCTTTGGTTCTTGGTACGGGAGGCGCCGCGCGCGCCCTCGTCCATGCGCTTTCAACTGCCTGTTGCAAGGTGTGCGTCCTGGGTCGGGATCGAGCAAAGGCGGAGACGGTGGGGAACAGGTTCGGCGTGGAGTGGGGTGACCTTTCGGAGCTTGGTCACCAGCGGCCGGATATCCTGGTGAATGCGACAGTGGTTGGGATGGGTGAGACGGCCGGACGGAGTCTCGTGCCGGAAGATTGCATCGTCCCCGGGCAGATTGTCTTTGATGTGGTTTATTTTCCGATGCAGACGGAACTATTGCGGGCTGCAGTCGAGCGCGGTGCCATGGCTGTTGACGGAGTCGGCATGCTGGTCCGACAGGGAGCGCTTTCCTATCATGGCTGGACCGGAAAAAAACCTCCGTTGTTGTTAATGGAGAGAGTGGTACGGCAGTTTCTCAAGAACCAGGAAGGCGACTCATGAGCACCTTGTTGTATTCCGCCCGTGGTCCCCTGCGGGGCGAACTCCGCCCTCCCGGTGACAAGTCCATCTCCCACCGCGCGTTGCTATGTGCCGCCTTGGCTGAGGGACGATCGGATATCCGCAACCTACTTCGATCGGAGGATGTGGACCGCTCCCGGCGATTGGTGGAAGCGCTCGGAGTGACGGTGGCCAGGGAGGCCGAATTGACGATTGTGATCAGTCCCGGCAGGGACGGTTTGACGGCTCCGGAGGCGGTGATCGACTGTGGGAATTCCGGGACTACCATGCGCTTGGGAACGGGTCTGGTGGCCGCGCTGCCGTTTGTGACCAGGCTGACCGGCGATGAGTCCCTGCTGCGCCGACCCATGAGGCGCATTATAGAACCGCTGGCGGAAATGGGTATTTCCGTGGAAAGCCGAAATGGGGGATTGCCACCCCTGGCTGTCCATGGCGGCGTGCCGAACGGTATCTGTTACAAGCTGAAGATAGCCAGTGCCCAGGTGAAATCGGCGATTCTGTTGGCGGGATTGGGGGCGCGTTCGCCGGTCACGGTGGAGGAGCCGGTGAGGTGTCGCGATCATACGGAACGCCTTCTCGCCTCTCTCGGCGCCGGTATCGGGCGCCGCGGTGATTTCATCACCATGGTGCCGTGCAGGCGTCTCATGCCGCTGCATCTCACCGTGCCCGGCGACATCTCCTCCGCCGCCTTCTTCATCTGCGCCGCGGCGATTGTTCCGGGTTCCAGGTTGAGATTGGCGGGGGTCGGCATCAATCCGACCCGTACCGGTTTCATCGACGTGCTGCGCCGCATGGGTGCCGGCATCACGTACGAACAGCCACGATTGATGGGGGGGGAACCGGTGGCGGATCTGCTGGTGGAGTACGGACCGTTACGGGGAGTGACGGTGGCCGCCGGTGAAATCCCGGGTTTTATCGATGAAGTGGGATTGGCCGCCCTTGCCGCGACTCAGGCGCGGGGGACAACCATCCTGGATGGCCTGGCTGAGCTGCGTATCAAGGAATCAGATCGACTGGAGGCGATCCGGGAAGTGCTTGAGTCCATGGGAGCCATGATTGAAATCACCAGGGATGACGGACTGCGGATCCAGGGTCCGGTTGAATTGAGAGGCGCCACCCTGGCTGTCCGGGGGGATCACCGCATGGCAATGCTGGGAGCGGTGGCATCGCTGGCGGCGGCAGGCGGTTGCACCATCGATGATCCTGAAGTGGTAGCCGTGTCATACCCGAACTTCTTTGCCGATCTGGCTCATCTGGTTTAGTATCATGGTACATGTTGGCGAACAAACGGCCCTGGGGGCAGAGGAACACTCCCATGAGCTTCCGTTTATTCCGGTCTCATCCGTGATTCGGATCTGAAACCTGGAACAGATCTTCCAGGATTAGGAAATCGCGGTCAGGCGTAAACGGAGTTACATTGTGGGACGGTTGGCGTTCGCCCGGTGACCGGAGTATGAGGAATGGTTGTAAGTGCCGGGATACATGGATGGGAGGCCGGCGGTTCAGCATGGCGACACACTGAATTCAATGCACGGAGCACGGATGTGTTGTGGTGAGGGGGAGGGGAGGAATGAAGAAGCCCGTATGTTGGATGCTGCTTTTTCTGGCGTGGTCTGAAGCGCTCTCAGTTCTGGCGGCATGGCAGTTCGAAGCCGTTTGTCCGGGTGATACCTGCACGATGGCGGAAGGACCGGATCAATCACCTGTGTTCGCCTGTCTGGGGGAGAATAACCAGGACCTGCTGTTTCTCAGCAGGGCTGGCGGCATCTGGGAGTCTGAGGTAGTGGCGAACGGTTCCTGGAATCCCGCCTCGAAGGTGCGGCTGCATCTGGATCTGGATTCGCAGGGCAGACCCGGAGTGGTCCACAACATGCCAGGGCAGACCGGTGTCTTTCTTTCTCGGAAGATCGGAGGAGAATGGGAAACGGAGAACGTGTTCACCGAGACCAACACCGATACTCATTACGCCTTTGCATTCGATGGGCAGGACAATCCCCTGGTCATCTGCCTGAGGCTGCCGGGAATGAGTTATACGCTGCATGCCGCGTGGTGGGACGGCACCCAGTGGCAGAGAGGCGTCCTGCACACCGCGTATGATCGGAACGGGCCAACATGCGATCTCGTGTTCGATGATAATGGTATGCCGCACATCGCCTTCGTGGGCGCCGATGGTGCCGCCATCACGTTGTATCATGCCTGGTACGAGCAGGCGCAATGGCATTTCAGCAGTCTGCCCACCTGGGAGCTGCAGAACGGCGCCTGTGCCATCAATGTGGGTCCGGATGACGTGGGGATCGTGCACGTGAGATGCGATGATCACTATTTTCCCACCGAACATTATACGGTGTTCTCCTCGTTGCAGCATGGCGGCACCCAGGTAGTGGATACAATGCCGGGAGACTGCCATTACACCTATCCACACGTGGCGTATGACCCCTCTGGGCGCCCCGGCATCGTGTATATGAATCACAGTTCCCACCAGTTGAAGTATGCTCAGAAGGTCAACGGCTCGTGGGGAATCACCGAGGTTGCATCGCTGACCTCGGAGCGGCCGTATCCGTCGCTGCTCTATGATTCGGCCGGCCGGCCGATGATAGGTTACTGCGATCAGGGCCAGGTGTGGCTCGCCGTGGGGGAAACAGCGGGCACGCCGATACCCACACCCACTCCTACCGTCACTCCGACTGCCACCATAACTTCCACTCCGACTGCCACCATGGTTCAAACAGTGACGCCACAGCCTTCCGCCACGGCGGCACCGCGGTTGTTGGGCGTCAGCTTGACCATGCCCGCGCACGGGTTTCGCGAAGGAGATCCGTGTTCATTGTCCATGGTGATTTACAACCACACGGGAGACAGCCTTGGCATCATGCCCGTGGCGGTAGTATTGGATGTCTACGGAGAGTATTGGATGGCGCCTTCGTGGCGGTCATGCGAAGAAGGACTGGACTACTACACCATCCAAATCGAAGTGGGGGAGACGTCGCGGCAGATCATCGAACCGTTCAATTGGCCGGCGGGCACGGGTACGGCGGACGGTATCCGATTTTACGGCGCGATCGTGGCGTTTGAAGAGGCTGTCGTTACCGGCGACATAGGAGTGTGGGAGTTCGGTTGGGAGTGAAGCCGGATGGCGGTCACCGGCTCTGTCGTAAGGTCCGCGCCTGCCCCCGACATGCAATCCCGTCAATCAGGATCCTCCTTCCCAACGGTTATAATGCATTCTATGACAACGGAAGTATGTCGTCGGACGGGACTGTCATCGAATCAGCCTGTTTTGCCGCACGGTTCCATTGACAGTTCCACCCAGGCTTGCAAGGATCTGGTCAGGAGGTACGGATGGCTGGATACAGGGGACACGTAGCGGGAGCGATAGTCGCCGCCGTGGCGGTTGCCGGTATTCTTTCGATGCTCTCACCGTTGTTTGGCGACAATGGATTGGAATTGACCGCACCCAATCTGAAGAACGCTTCGTTTCTGCTGGTGGTCTGCATCCTCGGCGGTCTATGGCCTGACGTCGATACCACTTCGAAGGGGCAGAAATTGTTCTACATTCTCTTCTTCGGCGCCGATACGGTGCTCATCTTCAGCCAGCACTACCTGGCGGCGGCCCTACTCGGATATTTCGCCATGTTGCCGATCATCAGCCACCATCGTGGTTGGATTCATACCAAGACCGCCGCCGTTGTCCTCTGTCTGCCGATCATGGTAGCGCCGATCCTGCTCGAAGAGACACTGACCCTCGCCGGAGTGCCCTTTTTTTTTGCCGCTCTCACCGGATATCTCAGCCACCTGGCGCTTGACGGCAAGCTCTGACCAGGCGTCGTCCTGATCGGTTCCCGTGGAGGCGGGATTGGAACCCGCGCGCCCAGATGAGCCGGATCAAATCGGATCGTTGACACGTCCGATCCGATGGCATACCTATGAAAATCTGATGACTACCGGCATGATGATCCGGGAGCCTTGCCGCGCCGATGGCGGCTCATTGCGGCGCGAGTCATGGTGCGCCTGTCGCGCGATGACTACCTGGATCCGATAGGTTGAGAATTC
Organism: candidate division CSSED10-310 bacterium; assembly: GCA_016932295.1. Next base: position 16,310 of record JAFGDC010000058.1, on the reverse strand, counting down.
TCACGGGCCGCGCGATTGGAGGATGAAGATGTGCGCGCGGGCCGGTTGCTGATCAACCACAAATCGACCGAGGTCTTCAGCAGGAACGCAATAGAAGATGGCATCGCGCTGGGTGGCAGTTTCCCGCCTGTACTATCATAGTCATCCGGACCATGCCCTATGCGTGCCGGTACGGCCATGGGAAGCCCTGGTTGGCAGGGACGGCATGGTGCTATAGAGTGAGTGCGGAGTGAGTGACCGATGGTGAAAGAATGCGAGTTTCCGCATGGCGGTGCATGGTACAGAAGAACGTTCGGTGCATACTATTCGACCGTGTACTGCCATCGCGATGAGTCGACGGCGAGAGAAGAGGTCATGGCTCTGGTGAGGCATCTCGGCTTGCCTTCCGGCGCGGTGCTGTTGGATGCCGCGTGTGGTGCCGGCCGTCATCTCCGCGTGCTGCTGGACCTCGGCTACGATGCGTGGGGGGTGGATCTGTCGGCGGAGCTTCTCCAGGAGGCGCTGAACCGGCCTGGAGTGAGTGGCAGATTGATCAGGGGCGATCTTCGGGAGTTACCCCTGAACGCTGGATTTGATTCGGTGTTCAGCTTGTTCTCCAGTTTCGGTTATTTCCACGATGAAGCGGAGAATCAGGCGGTCCTCGAGGAATTCCATCGGGTGCTGCTGCCGAGAGGGTGGTTGGTGCTCGATCACATGAATCGGGAACTCGTGGAAATGAACCTGGTGCCTTGTGACGAGTGCCTGACCGATGCGGGTCTGCTTCGCCAGACCAGGTGGATATGTGGTGATCGGGTGGAGAAGGAGATTCTCCTGCGACGAGCCGGAGGGGATGTGCGGTTATTCGAAAGCGTGCGCATGTATCATCCCCGGGAGTTGATCGCAATGGCCGCAGGGGCGGGATTCACCGGCGTGGAGCTGAAAGGGGACTTCGCAGGCGTACCGTTCGCCGCCGACTCCCCGCGGATGATCCTGTCGGCGCGGCGGTGTGAGTGATGGGACTTCGGTTCGCGATCCACGAGATGCCGTACGGTGAGCATCCCGCATTCGGCAGGGATCATCTTCTGGCCAGAGCTGATCTGCTTGGTGGAGAACTCGCTCCAATGATGTTTTCAGTCAGCCGGGTGACTCATTCCAGCGCCTCGGCTCTGCAGGATCCGGAACGCGCCAGGGCGGTGCTGGTCGACTACAATCTCGAGATGGGCAACATTGCCGGCGCCGAGATGCTGGCACGTGCTCCCCACGGATTCCGTTTCCTCATGTCCGGCCAGCAGCCCGGGTTGTTGCTGGGTCCCTTGTACGGATTCCTCAAGATCGTTTCGGTGCTCGCCTGGTGCGGGCGGTTGCGGATCATGCACCCGGAGTTGCTGCCTGCATTCTGGATCGCCGGTGAGGATCACGATATCCTCGAAGTGAACCGTTGCCGGCTGGGGGACGCGCAGTTTGTCTGCCGGTTCCCCGGAGACATTTCAACGGGGTCGGTGCCGCCCGTGCACGACGTGAGCCTCGAGCACTGTCGGCACGGACTCATTGAGTTCATGACCGGCGTCCTGCCTGACAATGAGTTCCGGCCATGGCTGCTGGACATGGTTCAACGGGTGTCGATGAGGGATTACAGCAGCTTTTTCGCCACTCTGACGGCAACGCTGTTCCGGCATCATCCCGTCGTGTTGGTGGAGCCGCGCCTGCTGCGCGCCATGGCCGCGCCGTTCCTGGGGCGGATCGTGGAGGACTGGGATGGGGTTCAGGCCGCCCTGGTGAAGGGGGGAGAGTGCGTGCGGAGAATGGGATTGACACCGCCGTTGAGGGATGCGGGCCTGTTCAGGATCGGTCCGTCGGGGCGCCGGAAGATCGGGTACGACGATGGAAGGTTCCAGATCGACGGAGAGTGGCTCACGGCGAAAGAAACCGCCGCGATGATCAGTGATGATCCGGAGGGATTTTCGCCGGGCGCGGCGTTGCGACCGCTGGTCCAGGATGGGCTGCTGCCGGTGGCGGCGTACATCGCGGGACCTTCGGAACTTTACTATTTGTGGCAGATCGATCCGCTCTATGACTGGTTGGAGGTGCGGCGATCGCTGCTGGCGCCCAGGATCAGCGCCACTTTCCTGGACCCACCCGTCACGCGGTTGATGGAGCGTTTGTCCCTGGCCCTCCCGGATCTGTTCAGTCTCGACGAAGCGCCCGCGCCTGCTCTCGAGTCGTCCGGTGCGGATCTCGGCAGGATCAGAAGCAAGGGGAATGAATTGATCCAGGAGTTGCGCGCCGCCGGCGGCGGTGAAAAGTGGCTGCGGAAGTCCATCGAGGGTATCGACTACAATCTCTCGCGGGCGTTGCGGCGACTTCACGAAGAGCGCCTTGCCGCCGCCGGAACGGGAGGCGAACGCCGGAACAGGGTGCGGGAGGCTGTCTACCCAGGAGGGAAGTTGCAAGAGCGGGTCGTGAGTCCATTCTACTTCCTGGCGCATCATGGTGAAGCGTTCATTGATCGCTGTATCGAATGTCTGAATCCTGATTGCCGGTGCCACCAGGTGGTGTGCGTGTCGGCGGAGAGGAGTGAGTCGTGAAGGTGGACGTGGTCGCGATCGGAGCGCATCCCGATGATGTGGAGATGATCGCGGGTGGCACGGTGGCCAAATTGACGGCACTCGGCCGCTCGGTGGTCATCATTGATCTCACCAGGGGGGAAATGGGTACGCGCGGATCGCCTGCATCACGGAACGAAGAAGCGGCGGCGGCGGCCGGGATCCTTGGGGTCAGCGAGAGGATCAACCTGGACCTTGGTGACGGGCGGTTGGCTGATACCAGGGAGAATCGGACAATCCTGATCGAGCACTTGCGGCGGTACCGGCCGGCTCTTGTACTGACGCACCACTGGGAGGACCTTCATCCCGATCACTGCGCGGCCGGGGAACTCATGAAGAGTATCATGTATCCTCTTGGATTCGAGAAATTTCCCGCCCGGGGTGAACCATACCGACCCAATGAGGTGCTGTTCTTTATGGCGCATTTTCCTTTCTTGCCGAGTTTTATCGTCGATGTGACGGAGCATTTCGAAACCAAGATGAAGGCGGTGGGGTGCTTTCGGTCGCAGTTGTATGATCCGGCATCGAAGGAACGCGCGACGGGGATCTCGCAGCCTGAGTTCACCCGTATCCTGGAAGCCCGGGCATGCTACTTCGGGTCCCAGATACACAGGAGTTACGGCGAACCATTCCTCGTGCGGCGACCGGTACCGGTGGATGATCCGGTGGCGTTGTACGAGAAGTATCCGAAAGTGTAGAAGGGGAAACCGGGATGCATATATGCGAATCGCAATAGTGTGTCATCCAACCCAGGGGGGCAGTGGGATTGTCGCCACTGAACTGGCTGAGGCGCTGGCGCGGCGCGGTCATCGGGTTCACATCGTGAGCTGCGACCGGCCTTTTCGCCTGGCCGTCAACAGTCCGGTCAGGTACCACCGGGTGAACATTTTTGAATATCCGTTGTTCAGGTATCCACCCCATGACCTGAGCCTTATCAATAAACTCATGGAAGTCATGGTGGAGGAGAATATCGACCTGGTACATGCGCATTACGCGGTGCCACACGCCATCGCGGCCCTGATCGCGGGGATGGTCGTGCCGCGGGTGAAGGTGGTGGCCACCATGCATGGCACCGATATCACCCTGGTTGGGAGCCATCCTGATTTTTTCCGGTTGTGCAGCTATACCATGGAACAGTGTGATGGTTTGACCACCGTGTCCGCATGGCTGCGGGACATGACCATCGAGAAATTCAAGCTCGACCGCATTCCCGAGGTGATTCACAATTTTGTGGATACTTCAAGATTCAATCCATCGGGTCGGCGTGAGTATGCCGGTGACGAGTTTATTCTAATGCATGCGAGTAACTTCCGGCCGGTGAAGAGGGTGGCGGATGTGGTGCGGGTGTTTTACCGCGTGCAACGGCAAGTGCCTGCCCGGTTGATCCTGACGGGCACGGGGCCGGAACTCGGCCTGGTCAGGGAATTGTGTGCGGAACTGGGAATCTGTGACAGGGTGACATTCACCGGCTCGGTGCAGCAGATGGAGGATTTGTTGAGAAAGGCGCACTTGTTCCTCTTGCTGAGTGAGTATGAATCGTTCGGTTTGTCGGCGCTGGAGGCTATGGCGTGTGGGACACCGCCGGCGGTATCACGCGCGGGGGGACTGGTGGAGGTGGTAGAGGATGAGCGGACGGGATTGCTGTGTGAGCCGGATGACCTCGAGAGAACCGCAGCGCGGATCGTGACGCTGTTGACCGATGAGGCGCGCTGGCGGGCGATGAGTGTGGCGGCGGCCGAACGGGCTCGGCGGGAATTCTCCATCGACCGGTTGGTGTCCAGGTATGAGGAGCTGTACCAGCGCGTATTGGGGGGGTAGCGTCGTTCCGGTCAGAGCGCCGGTTGTACGTCGCCGCCGGCACCCTGGGTTAGGGTGCGATGGTCACCTTGTAGGCATAAGAGCCACGGAAGAAAACCAGGAACACTTCTTCCATGTCACGAGCCCTGATCATGGCCTGATACAGCTTTTCGGGCGAGGCGATTTCTTCCGCGTTCACCTGGATGATTGTATCGCCTGGTTTCAATCCATGCTTGGCGGCCGGGCTGTCCTGCCTGATGTCCGTGATCACCGCGCCGGTGTTGGGACGCAATGCATATCGTTGACGCAACTCCCGTGTCATTGCGTTCACCTCGATTCCCAGCCACTCGGACGCAATGGTCTCGCCCAGATCAGGAGGCAGCAGCACCGGAGTCAACGTGGTCTGCTGCTCCCGGCCGTCACGGTAATAGGTAACGGCGATACGGGTGTCGGGTAACTGTTCCGAGGTGAAATCCAGGAACCCTCGTTTGCTTTTTACCGTCACGCTGTTCATGTTGACAATCACATCGCCGTGCCGCAAGCCTGCCGTCTGCGCCGGCCCTTCCTCGACCGAACTGATGATGACACCTGTTTCCACGGGGACTCCGAAATGGGCGGCCAGGCGGGGTGTGAGGTCCTGCACGTACATTCCGAACCATGCTCGGCGAACCGTTCCCAGCGTGATGAGATCGGCCACCACCTGGGCGGCCTTGTCGGCGGGAATCGCGAATCCAATACCCTGGGCTTCCTTGTAAATGGCGGTGTTGATTCCGATCAACCTGCCATGAATGTTCAAAAGGGGGCCGCCGCTGTTGCCGGGATTGATGCTGGCATCGGTCTGGATGAAATCATGCAGTACCCGGTTCTCATCGAGGCGGATGGTGCGATTCAGAGCGCTGATCACACCGGTGGTGACCGTATGGGACAATCCGAAGGGATTGCCGATGGCGATCACCGTCTCACCTATCATCAGGTCTCCCGAGGAGGCCAGCGGGACATAGGGCAGGGGATCTCCCGCTTCCACCCTGATCACCGCCAAATCGAACCGCGATGATGCCCCGCGCAGGTTCCCGGTGAACTCGCGCTTGTCAGAAAGAGTGATCTTGATCCGCGAGGCCGGAAGAATGACGTGTTCGTTGGTGAGAATGTGTCCCTGACTATCGATGAGGATTCCCGAGCCGAGACTTTCCTCCTCGACACTTCTGGGTACGGAGAGAAAGTCCCTGAAATAACGGTGGGCGAATGAATAAAATGGATCGGCGTAGTAGGTGGTGACCTTTTCGGTGCTGATGTTTACCACCGCCGGACCCACCATGTCCACTACCTGGACAACCGCGTTTCGCCGCGGAGGATACTCGGCGACATCGTCCTGAGCAGCCGCATGGATGGCGTTGAGCAGTAAAAGAATCACCAACAGTGTACAACGTGGCATCACCAGCTCCTTCCTGAAGCTCATTCCTGGAACCAATGCTTCACCAGCAGTCCTGCAACTTCTTGAAACCAAGCCGCTACCTGGGTCTGGATGCACGGTATCACCGGGCTCCGGCCGCGTCGATAGCCGGTGTGACTCAGGTGACCGCCTCCACGCCAGGATCGGTGGTCAGCATGGCCGCGGAATCAGATATAACAAGAAAGGCCTCCCTTCCCTGGGGAAAGGAGGCCTGGTACACGGGGATCAGTACATGCCGCCGCCCATGCCGCCCATGCCGGGACCGCCGCCGGGGGCCGGCTTGTCTTCTTCAGGCAGGTCGGTGACCAGGGCTTCGGTGGTGAGCATCAAGGCGGCAATGCTGGCCGCATTCTGCAGCGCAGTGCGAGCCACCTTGGTGGGGTCGATGACACCCTGCTTGATCAGGTCGCCGTAAGAATCAGTAAGGGCGTTGAAGCCGTAGTTGCCCGATTCCTTCTTGACCTTCTCGACCACGATGCTGCCTTCATAACCGGCATTGGTCGCGATCTGGCGCAGAGGTTCCTCCAATGATTTGCGGATGATGTTGACGCCGACCGCCTGGTCGCCTTCCACCTCGATGGTGTCCAAGACGGGGAGCGCGCGGATGAAGGAGACGCCGCCGCCGGCGATGATGCCTTCTTCAACGGCCGCGCGAGTGGCATTCAGCGCATCCTCGACACGCGCCTTCTTTTCCTTCATTTCCGTCTCGGTGGCGGCGCCCACATTGAGGACGGCAACACCGCCCACCAACTTGGCCAGCCGTTCCTGCAGTTTTTCGCGATCGTAGTCAGACGTGGTCTCTTCGATCTGCGCCTTGATCTGCTTGACGCGCCCTTCGATGGCCGCGGTGGTGCCAGCGCCTTCGACGATTGTGGTGTTGTCCTTGTCGATGGTGATACGCTTGGCGCGGCCGAGATCGGTGATCTTCACGTTCTCCAGCTTGATGCCGAGATCCTCGGACAACGCGCGCCCACCGGTCAGGATGGCGATGTCTTCCAGCATGGCTTTGCGGCGGTCACCGAAGCCGGGCGCCTTGACAGCGGCTACGTTCAGAGTGCCGCGCAGCTTGTTGACCACCAGTGTTGCCAGGGCTTCGCCCTCGACATCCTCGGCGATGATCAACAACGGCTTGCCAAGCCGGGCTACCTGCTCCAGCAGGGGCAACAGGTCCTTCATGCTGGAGATCTTCTTCTCGTGAATCAGAATGAAGGGATCCTCGAGAACCGCTTCCATCCGTTCTGTGTTGGTCACAAAGTAGGGCGACAGATAACCGCGGTCGAACTGCATGCCCTCAACCACGTCCAGGTACGTGGTCATGGTCTTGGACTCCTCGACCGTGATCACGCCATCCTTGCCAACCTTCTCCATGGCATCGGCGATGATATCGCCGATAGTGGAGTCGTTGTTGGCGGAGATGCTGGCCACCGCGCCGATCTGGCTGCGATCCTCGATGGAAAGCGAGTGCTCCTTCAGGTACTCGATCACCTTGTTCACGGCGATCTCGATGCCGCGCTTCAGATCCATGGGATTGGCACCCGCCGTGACGTTCTTGCATCCCTGGCGGAAAATCGCTTCGGCCAGGATGGTGGCGGTGGTGGTGCCGTCACCGGCTACATCGGAGGTCTTGGACGCAACTTCCTTGACCATCTCGGCACCCATGTTTTCGTACGGATCCTCCAACTCGATGTCCTTGGCGACCGTGACGCCATCCTTGGTGATCGTGGGTGCGCCGAACTTCTTGTCCAGCACCACATTGCGGCCTTTGGGGCCAAGCGTGACCTTGACCGCGCGGGACAGCTTGATCACACCCTTCAACATCGCGTTGCGGGCTTCTTCCTCAAATTTCAACTGCTTTGCCATTATCGTCCTCCTTTATGCATCCAAAGGATACTATGCTTCGATGACACCGAGGACGTCGTCCTCGCGCATGATCAAATATTCTTCGCCGTCGATCTTGATTTCGGTGCCGGCATACTTGCCGAACAGGATCATGTCACCCGCCTTGACGGTCATGGGGATCAATTCACCTTCCTTGCCGGGCTTGCCGGGTCCTACCGCCATAACCTTGCCCTCCTGGGGCTTTTCCTTGGCGGTATCGGGAATGATAATCCCACCGCGCACTTCTTCTTTCTCCTCAACGCGCTTCACCAGCAATCTGTCATGCATGGGCTTGATTTTCATGATTTCCTCCTTGGATTGTTCCTTTAGCCCGGGATCCACCGCCAAGTGAATCTCGGCGTTAGCACTCACGTCAATCGAGTGCTAGCATCCCTCATCCGTCGAATATGGTCAATAGGTAATTCGCAGAATATTGCTGGAATAAAAGAAAATAAAGCCATTAAACCGGTAAAATTTTTTTCAAACGAAAAATATCGCCCTATTATACGAAAAAATGATGAAATGCTATCTTCTCACTTCTTCGGATACACTTTATTTGATGCTGTCGTTGTCATGTTAGTTTTGCTCATTGATGCGATGGCCAGGAGCGTTACGCGGGATTTGAATCAACGGTGGGGAGCGGTTCCAGAGGTTGTTGCACATGATGCAACGTTCCTCTGGCTCGGTGTCTGAGAATCGATTCCGGGGGGATTGCTGCGGTGCCACCGGGGGAAGGCTGACAAAGGGGATGCCGCGCCTTTCCGCTGCGACCACGCGGATCCTTATGGCACCGTGCCGTCACCGGGCGCGATCCAACCTGGCTGGTACTCAGAAGGTTGATGGGGGGATTTCCCGAATCAGTCCTTGCTGGTCTTGGATTGCTGGACAATCTGGTCCTTGAGGCTGGCGGGTACGATATCATAGTGGGAAAATTCCAGGTTGTAGATACCCTCACCGCCGGTCATTGACCGCAGGTCGTTGGAATAGGATTGTACCTCGGCCATGGGAACGGAAGCCTTGACCACCTGGATGGTGCCCAGCGCCTCGGTGCCCATGATCCGGCCGCGCCGTGAGTTGAGGTCCGAGATGACATCACCGAGGAAGTTGCTGGGTACGAACACTTCGATATTGGCGATGGGTTCCAGGAAGGTTGGCTTCGCTTGCTGGAAGGCTTCCTTGAAGGCTTCCCGGCCGGCGATCTGGAAAGCGATATCCTTGGAGTCCACCGGATGATCCTTGCCGTCCCACAGGTCGACCGTGACATCCACTACCTGGTAGCCGGCGATGACGCCTTCCTCCATGACGTTGACGACACCCTTTTCGACGGAGGGTACATACTGCCCGGGGATGGCACCGCCGAAAATGGTGTTCTCGAAGACGAAGCCGCCGCCCCGCTCAGTCGGTCTGATCTTGATGGCGACCTCGGCGAACTGGCCGGCGCCGCCGGTCTGTTTCTTGTGACGGTAGCGGCATTCGGCATTGCCGGTAATGGTTTCCAGGTAGGCGATCTTGGGCGGCTTGGTGTTCACCGACACATCATACTTGCGTTTCATCTTGGCCAGCAGGATGTCGATATGCAGGTTACCCATGCCCCACGCCACCAACTCCTTGGTCTGTTTGTTACGTTCCACCCGGAAGGTGATGTCTTCCTCGGTGATGCGGCGCAGTGAGTCGTTCAGGCGTTGCTCGTCGGAACGTTCCTTGGGTTCAATAGCCAGGGAAACCATGGGAGTGGGTGGAGTGATGGAGGTCAGGACGATCTTGTTCGATTCGGCACAGAAGTTAGCGCCGGTGGAAAGGGAATCCACCTTGGCGACCGCGCCGATATCGCCGGCGGTCAGGGAATCGATGGCGCTCATGTCTTTACCCTGGACTTTGTTGATATTGCCGAACCGTTCCGTCTTGCCGGTTGTGGAGAGCCAGTAGGAGACCTGGCCTGTGATGGTGCCGGAGAACACTCTGAAAAAGTTGATCTTGCCCACGAACGGGTCGGAAACAGTCTTGAAGATGAAGGCGCAGCCGGGGGCATCCGAGCCTTGTTTCAGCGGTTTTTCCTCTTCCTCCACCAGAAAGGTGCGCGGCAGGGCATCCGGTCGTATCCCATAGTTGTTGAGGAAATGCAGCAGGACGTCCAGGCCAAGATCCTTGATGCTGGAGATGGGCAGCACGGGGATCACGCTGCCGCTGACCAGTGCCTTGGGGATGAGGGTCGCCAGTATTTCATCGGTGATTTCTTCACCTTCGAGATATGATTCAAGTAGTTCGTCATCGGCCTCCAGAGCGGTCTCGATAAAGTCGCCGCGCAAGCGTTGGTCAGGATTGTCGCCGAATATGTAACTGATGCCCGACAATCCCCCTTCGCTGCGCTCCGGTTTGCCGATGAGCTTGCACTTGGCGCCGAAGGTGTCTTCGATTTGCGCCATGACTTCGTCGAACTTGGCCCGTTCGGCATCCAGCTTGGTCACCAGGATTATCACCGGCACTTCGTGGCGTACCGCCAGGTCGTAGAATCTTTTCGTGTTGACCTCGACACCGGTGGTGGCGGATACCAGCAGCAGTGCGCTTTCCACCACCCGCAGGGGGCCATAGCCGGCCCCGACGAAGTCCGTATACCCGGGTAGATCAATGAGGTTGTAGTAACAATCTTCGTGGCTGAAATTACTCACCGAGGAAAAAATCGAGTAGCCTCGTTCTTTTTCCTCCGGCTCGAAATCGCTGATGGTGTTTTTTTCTTCAACTCTGCCCAGGCGCGTGGTGATTCCTTTCTTGTACAGAAGTGCCTCCAGCAGCGTGGTCTTGCCGGTTGAGCTGTGGCCTGCCAAGACAAGGTTTCTGATGGCTTCAGTTGTTATGTTCGACATGATTTCCTCCAGGTTTCATAGGAATCAACGCCAGGGCGCAGCGGCGCCGGCGGTACATCCGATAGTAAATAGCATGGGGGGGTATTTGTTGGCAATAGCGGACTGCCTTTCCGGACGGTTCTAGAGATGTCCAAGCCCCCAGGAGATGCGGTCGGGATTCAATTCCACATCCTCGGGAAGCTTCACTTCGATGGGATTGATCGTCTTGTCGAGATTGATTGAGAAGAACCCAAATTTCTCGTCGTTTGCCCGCTTGGCGATAACAATCATGTTCTTGCCGTCCGGAGACAGGTCCATGGCACGGATGTCGATATTGTCGTGTTCCTCGGACACGATGAACGGGGTCGGTTCACCGCCTTCGGGACTGACTACATAGAGCCCGTCCGCGGTGACGAACAGGATGGTGCGACCCTCCGGTGACCAAGCGGCGGCGCGGATGGGTTTCTTCATCGTCGCCAGGACGAAGTAGCTGTCGAAGGCGCTTTCGATGACACACACTCGATAGGGCGCCGGGCCGCTGGCATGGCCGAAACCCACCAGTTGTTGGTTGTCCACCGACCAGTCGCCGATGCGGTTGACCGCTTTCATGCTCTCGTATGTGTAAGGCTTGTGCTCTTCGATATTGATGACCTGGAAATTCTTGCCCTTCCGCAATGCGACGTACCGGCTCGATGGTGTCAACACCGGGTACGCGGCGTTGGGATAGCGGGATAGTTCGTCTTCTTCCCCGGTTTTCATGTCGAACAACTCCAGCTTGCCGACGGCGTCGTTCGGCGAATCGGGTTTGATGTAGGCCAGGCTCTTTCCGGAGCGACTCAAGTCCGCGTCAAACCCGGGATCACGCAGCTTGGTGGGTGCCGATCCATCGGCGTTGATGCCCCACACCACGTTGCCGGCGCTGAACACCAGTATGCCGATGTTTTCCAGCTCCCGTTCCGCATCCGTCGCGTTGACATTGCCGCGGAAACGTTCCACCACGGTATTGAGCGCCTTGCTCGCCCCGATGAAATCACCGCCGGCCCGCAACTGGCGGCCCAATTCGAGATAGGCCGAAGGCAGGTTGCGCATGGCATCGGTGTAGAAAGGCGAACCCCGGTATTCCTTCATGAGAAGTTCCAATTGGTCGATGGCGTCCTGAAACTTACGCACGCGCTTGTTCACTGTCGCCCAGTTGTAATAGCATTCCGCAATGGAATTCATCACCTCGTCTTTATGGGATGTTTCGGGATTTTCACTCAGGAACTCTTTGTACTTGGCAATGGCATCCTCGTAATTTTCGGCCTTCTTGAACGTATCGGCCTCTCTCATCTTGGTGGTGTTTTCGCATCCGACCGCCAGGAATACCGCCGGCAGCAAAACGCACATGACCATCGCCAGGCTGCTGCGTCGCCTCATGTCTCATGCCTCCATTCACTCTGAATCGCGATTATGTTCAGACAACAGGAAAAAATGCTCTCATGATTGACCAGCGCTGTCAAGGTTTTCAGCAGCGCGTGACGCTGCCCGCGGAGCCGGTTTCGCACAGTGCCGAACTCCCGGCAACCTGCGGTCCGGCCCCGGGAACACCCGGCAGGATCTATATGGCGCAACGAGTCGAATACACTCTTTGCCGGGAAATTTGACATTGCCGTCGCCCGGTCACTATTCTGCGGAGTGGGATGAATGAAGGGGAGATGACATGACCAACAGATCACGGCGCCGTCTGTCAGTGTATATCCTGGTGTGGGGGACGGCGATATCGCTTGCCGCGAGTCCCGTCCTGGGTGAGGGTGCCTGGGAAGGAGAAACGCGTTTAACCTATCTCTTTGGCCCGGCGCATGATCCGGCTCCCCGGATCGACGGTGACACCATCCATGTCCTCTGGTCGGAAAACATTCACCTCAACCAAACCAGTGAAATCATGTACCTGCGCTCCCGGGACCGCGGCATCACCTGGGAACCACCGAGGCATATCACCTCCGATAACTGGGTGGATGAGAGTCCCGATTTCATCATCCACCAGGGCACACTACACGCCGTCTACACTGATTACCGGGACGGACTCTTTCCCGACGGCGGTGAAATCTATTACCTGCGCAGCCCCAACGGCGGTGATTTCTGGGAATCGCCGAGGCGGTTGAGTTTCGGCTCCCGGTTCTCCGTTACTCCACGGATCGCCGCCGGTCCGGACGGCGTGCTCTGCGTCGCGTTCTGGGACTGGAGGAACTTCCAGACGGATATTTTTATCACCCGCAGTACCGATAACGGGCAAACCTGGGAATCCGAACGCATAGTCACCGACCCTGACTACCGTGTGGATTCCACCCACCCCACCATTGCCGTGGATCATGACAATGTCCTGCATCTGGTCTGGATGGATACCCGCTACGCATGGCCGCTGGGAGGCTATTCTCCCAACACGCTGCTCTATGCAAGGAGCTGGGACGGCGGCTTGACCTGGAGTTCTCCTCCCATGCGGATTGGTGTCGCACCGCCGTCAGCGTTCATTGAACAATACAGCCCGCAACTCAGGATCGACCGGAACAATACCGTGCATCTCGTGTACTGGGCGGATGCCGGGGGCAGCAACGTTTTTTACAGGAACAGCCGGGACGGCGGCACCATCTGGAGTGAACCGCGGGAACTGAGCTTTTTCGACGGTTCCCATCCGCCGGTGGAATACATCGAGATGGCCTTTCCGGATCTCCTCTGCAATGAAGACGGCAGCCTCGACCTGGTCTACTTCAGCCATTACCGGCGCTGTGTCGAGAACCTGCGGGAGGCGGGAGATGTGTTCCTGAGGCGCAGCACCGATGGCGGCGCCAACTGGGGACCACAGATCCAGATGTCACAGAGCGGTCGCGCCAGGGTACCAAAGCTGGCCGGTGCTGGTGATTGGAAGATGCTCGTCTGGGAGGACGAACGGGATTATCAACCACCCTATACCGATACGTTCGGCGCTGAACTCTATTATCGTCTCCATTGCGAACCGCACCTGCCGGATCGTCCCCTGATCCTTCTCGGCGGGTTCGGGGAAACAGCGTTGACCGGCGCCCAGCACGGGATGCTCCGCATGGCGGTCATGGCGTTCAATCCCTCGGGCCGTTCCCGAATCGATTCCGTCGAACTCTGTTATGCCGGGGAACCGCTTGGCCTGGAGTTGCGTGATGACGGCGCGAGCGCGGATTTTGGACCAGGCGACAGCGTCTATGGCATAGAATTACCGGTGCCGGCAGGCGCTCCTGACGGTGAGTACCTGCTCGAGGTAAAGGCCACCGATGACACGGGAGACGAGGCATGGTGGCCCTATCTGACTATCCACGGCGGATCTTCGGCCATGTGCAACGGGCTGCGGACAGCGCCCTGGTTCATCCAGCCGCCATTGGTTGGCGGAGTGCCTCCCAACAATCCCTTTATCCAGTTTGCCGGCTATTGGTACACGGACCTCGAGGAGAATGTCGGCGGACAACTCACGCTGCTTGCGGTGCTGACCGATGCCAGGGGGATCGAATACGTGAGTCGGGTGGAATTGTGCTACGGAGGGATTCCCACCGGCATTCTGCTGGACGATACAGGACCGGGAGGTGGTAAGGGCGACTGGACACCAGGAGATGGATTGTACACCTTCACCACGGTGATCCCGGACGATGCGCTCACCGGTTTGCAGGGTGAGTATTTGCTTCAGATCGCCGCCACCGACGTGGACGGCGATACGGTGATCTGGCCTGAACTGCGGATTTACCATTGAGGTGCCCATGGAGCGCGGACGCTATTTCTGGATGCTGAATACTATGCGGCGCGGAAATGATGGCCGCTGCCTGAGTGATACGCATCGATCAGTTCGGCGCCTTGCGCCGGCAGTGTTCCTTATGATGGTCATGATCACCCGGCCGGCAGCGGTCGGCGCCTGGCAGCAACTGCCGCTCTATGGGGGAGAGGTGCGGGATCTGGCGGGTGACGGGCAGTCGACGTACATCGCCACGTACGGCGGCGGTGTGTTTTTTTCCACAAATGCCGGCGCCGTCTGGCAGCCCTGCAATGAGAGCGCAAGCCAGCGGTTCATAACCGCCCTCGCACTGGCCTCCGACGGCGCATTGTTCGCCGCCGGGCACGATGGCCTGAGCCGGCGCACCGCCGGCGGTTCGTGGGAACATGCGCTGCATCAGCCGCTCAGTGACGTTGCTGTCCATCCGGAGTCACCGGAGACAGTGTGGACAGGCGGTTGGGGCAGCGGCTTGCTGCGCAGCACCGATGGTGGCATCACGTTTCAAGGCGTTCGCGCCGGTTTCGATTCATGGGCGGTGGCGGCCATCACCATCGCCCCAAGTGATCCGCAACGCATCTTCATCGGCACTTGTGATCGGGGTATTTACCGGAGCACCGACGGAGGCGCGACGTTCACAAACTGCAGCACCGGATTGAACCATCTTCATGCCGCCGATATCGCCGTGGATCCGGGTGACCCAACCCGTGTGTACGCAGCCGCCAACGAACAGGTCCGGGATATCTCCAGCTCCGCCGGACTCTATGTCTCCACCGATGGGGGAACGACATGGCTGAAACGTCTCGATGAACTGCACCTGTTGTCAGTGGCGGTGGATCCCGTGCAACCATCCACTATCCTGTGCGGATCCCACTACGACTCCTTGTTTCTCAGCACCGATTCCGGGACGTCCTGGAATCTCACCTATTTCAATCGCAACGACAACCGTATCCATATGGTCCGATCCGCCGGAACGTTCTTGTATGCAGGCAA
Source organism: candidate division CSSED10-310 bacterium (assembly GCA_016932295.1). The sequence continues at coordinate 1,007 of JAFGDC010000058.1, read as the reverse complement.
CGGCAGCGGTGTGGCGGGCAGCATCGATCACGGCATAACCTGGACCCCCCTTAACACGGGACTGCGGGCGGTGCGCTGTCGGGACATCGCGCTCAATCCCGGCAATGCGGACATCATGACGCTGGCTACCTATGGCGCCGGCATGATGCGCAGCCTCGATGGCGGCGCAGGCTGGAGTTATATCAATGCCGGCATTTCCTACGGCCCGCGTCATTTCCTGTGCGTCGATACCAATTGCACCAACGGGAATGAATTGTATGCCGGCAGCGAAGGCTTCTGGTTGTGGAAAAGCTCCGACGGCGGCGCTTCCTGGCGGAGTCTCGGCACCTCCGGTTGGATCACCGCCTCCTGTCTCGACGTGAGCGATGCGTCACCCAACCTCGTTTTCGCCGGCACCATCCTGAACGGCATGTACCGATCAACCGACAGCGGCGCAACGTGGCAGCTCATCCAGGATGGCATAGAGATGCCCAACTTTTGTACCGTGAAATGCCGGCCGGATGTGGCGGCCACGGCCATCGTCGGCACATTCAACGGTTACCACTACATTACCAGTGATGCCGGCGCCACCTGGACGAGGATCAACTACAACGATACGGTCTGGCGCCGCACGACACTGTTCGATGTGGCGTTCACCGGCAACGGCGCCACGTTCTATCTGGCCACCTCGGCGGGGATGTATGTCACCCATGACGGAGGCGCCAGCTTCATCCATGACTACTCCCACCGGACCACCAGCTTCAGGTCGGTCTGGGTTCATCCCGGAAATCCCCAGCTTGCCTATGCCGGCGGCTGGAGTACGGGCATCTACCTCACCGAGAACGGCGGTGTCTCCTGGAGTTCCGTCCCCGGCGGACCCATGGTTCCCGTTACGGCTATCACGCACCGCTCCCTGGAACCGCTTTCGCTCCTTATCCTGACCGATGGAGAGGGAATATTCACCTATCCTTGAGCCGGTCTGTGGAGTGTCGCATAAGAATGCGCGGATCGCATAAGAATGCGCGGAT
>JAFGDC010000057.1 GCA_016932295.1 candidate division CSSED10-310 bacterium | reverse complement strand
TCCATGCAGCCCACCATCACCTCCAGCCCGGCCGATCGGGCGACGGCGTTGATATGCAGTGCTTCCGCAATACCTCCGACCTTCATGAGCTTGATGTTGACCATGTCCGCTCGTTCGTCGCGCGCCAGGCGGAAGGCGTCCCGGAGATTCATGAGGCTCTCATCGGCCATGATGGGAATCGGCACACGCGCCGTCACCCGGCCCAGCATTTCCGATTTCCCGCGCGGTGTCGGCTGCTCCAGCAGTTCCACGTTGAAAGACCGCACGCCCGTCACGAATCGCAGCGAGTCTTCCAGGGAGTAGCCCTGGTTGGCATCGAAGCGCAGTTGAACGGCACCGCCGCATTCGGCGCGCACCTGCGCCACGCGCTCGATATCCTCGTCCACGTCAGCGCCGCCTTTGATCTTGAGACAAGAGAAGCCGCGGCCGATGTACCGGCGGGCGCGCTCCACCGTGGCGGCGACCGGCATAATGCCGATGGTGATGCTCGTGGCGATTCGTTCCCTATAGCCTCCCAGCAAGATCCAGAGGGGCAGACCGGCGGTGCGGCCGAGGATGTCGAACAGTGCCATGTCGATCGCTGCCAGCGTTGCGGCATGTATCGCAAGATCCCTCGAGAGATGCTCAAGGATGGCGGCAGCGCGCAGCGGATCAGCGCCCTCGAGTGCGGGCGCGATCACCTCTGTCATGCTCCGCAGCACCCCTGTTGCCGTTTCACCGGTAACCGCCTCGTCGGGAGCCGCGCAGCCGTAGCCGGTGATCCCGCGATCGGTGCGGAGCCTGATGAACACATTTGTGGTCTCGTGCACCGTTTCATAGGCTATGGTGTATGGCTCAGTCAATTGCATGACATGCGGGCGCACGTCCAGGCCGATAATTCTCACGGTCAGTGCCTTTCCTGGTAACTCTCGTCCAGGGTGAGTCCCTTCATGTGCTCCACCGGTTCCAAGCCGTGCGCGGCCAAAGCTTCCGCGGGCTCACGCGGCTCCCAGCGGCGCCCGGCACGGATCACGATCCCGTCCGCGTGCGCCAGGAACAACCCGAACAGACCGCCGCGCACACAGGCGGGAATCGCCTCCAGCGGTGAGCGGACGGGATCGAGGCGGACCGACAGAACCTCCGGATGGGGTTGATGGCGGCCCGATCCAGGCGGAAGCGACACCAGGCCCCTTTCGGCCAGCAGCCGCAGCATCTCGCCGGCGCCGGCGGATTCCTGGTGCACTCCCTGCCCCACCAGGCTTTCGAGACAGGACTCGATGCCTTCAGCGGTATAGCCGCAGCGCCTGGGATCGGCCCCCACGGCACTCAGCATGCCCACGATGCGGCGACACTTTTCACATCGTTGGCAAGGCTTGACCCGGTCTCCATCCATGTGGGCGGCGTGACATGACACCTGGTGTTCCTGCAATGATGGATATCGCTCCACGAGGATTTTTTCGATGAGCAACTCCGATAACGGCCTGAGAAGGGAACATTGATACACGCCATACCCCTTGCCGGCGTAGAATCGGCTCATGGCCGAGTCGAAGTAGCGGCTCTGATCGTACAGGCCGTCGTAATGGGGAATCCCCCGGTGCGTAAGACGCCGGGTGGTGTCATATTCATCGCCAATGACCAGGTTGCCGATACCGCGTTTGCGGAGCAGGGGCAGCGCCGCCACGGCGAAAACCGCCACCGTCCACAGTCGGACAGGATATTCATCGGAACGCAGCGAGGAGAAATCAGGACGGATAAACGGCAGGTGCCTGAGCATCCAGGTGAACAGCCGGTCGGCATTGGTCCAGACCCGCGCAGTGCCGGGGTGAGCAGCCTTGAAATGCCGGTAGGCATTGAGCGCGGTGAACCAGTGGCGGCCGGATTCATTGACGAAAACGGCACAGGGGTCCCGTCCCAGTTCGTGCAGCAATCCGAAACTCAACAAACTGTCCTTGCCGCCGCTGGACAGCACGAGGAACCGGTCCCCGGAGACCGGCCATGACTCCTGTTCCACCACGGCTTCAGAATCGAACCGAAGGACCGCCGCCAGGTAATCCGCGCGGTTCTCCACCGGCAGATCCACCGCTGCGCCGGTCAGGAACGGGTTGGGCTGCAACAGCTTCTTGACATAGATTTCGCGGGCCGTGTTGCGCGCCATCTTCTCCAGAAATCGACGATCAGCCTCGCTGTACTCGCCGCGGAATCGGATGGTCCGGCAGAACAGTCCGTAGTTGAGCGCCACCTGGGCGGCCATAACGGCGGCCAGGTTGCGCGAAGCAGCATCCCCTGGATCGAATACATCTTCCTCAAAACGGTAGATCAGGGTAATTGTATCCTCGACCGCCCCGGCATGCACCTTGTAATCTGCTGACAGTCGGTTTTTCTCCACTCGTACCGGTCCCACTTCCAGCAGATCGATCACCTGCAGTTGGTCGAGGCGGCCAGCGCCGGGCGCTGCCATCACCGCCGGCCTCCCGGCGACCGCCGGTCGTGCGCCATGACCGCGGCGACGATTGGGCCGAGATCCTGCCGCAGGGGATCCACGACGGGCAGACCGGTCGTCGCCCCCAGCAGGCGGCACGATTCGAGGGTTTCGGCCTCCGACATGCCCTCGTGATTGATGGTGATTCCCACCACGGGTCGATCGGAGACCAACTCAACGGCGGCGATTTGCGTGGCAATGGGATGCAGGGGATAGCCAGGGAAACCGTCATATTCGTGCCGGGCCGGCGCGTGCTGCATGATCACCACGTCCGGACGACCCGCCGCCAGGATCTCGTAGCCGCCGGGATAGGCGGGATTCATCAGGCTGCCCTGCCCTTCGATGATGATCACCTGGGGCCTGGATTCGCGCCAGGCGCTCCAGACCGCATGCTCGATTTCGCCGGCCACGAAGTCGTTCACGAGGGAATCAAGAATAATCCCGTAGGAGACCCCCTGCAGCCAGGCGGTCTGCCCGGTGCCCACCAGTTCGGCGCGGACACCGGCGGCGGCAAGGGCATCCAGCAGCAGCCAGGCGGTGGTCCGCTTGCCAACAGCGGAATCGGTGCCAAGCAGCGCCACCGTCAGGCAGTCGACATCCTCGATCCTGCCGCTGAAAAAATGCAGGCATTCCCTGCCGGGCGGCTTGCGGATATCGCGTATGGCCACGCCGTGAGCGCGCGCGCTGGCACCAAGCGCGGGATCGTCGGAGAGAAAATCATGCAACCCGGAATCCACGTTCAATCCGGATTCCAGCGCTTCCCGTACCGCCAGTCGCGCGGAGTCCGGAAGGCGTCCGCCGTCCGGGGCGAGACCGATGACAAAATGGGTGGGGCGTGCATCTCCAGCAACGGCCAACGCCGCCGCCAGGTCGGCGACAATGGGGATACCCGCCGCCCGCCCGTCCAGGACCACCCCCGCATCGCAGCCGGCCAGGCGCTGGTCGATGACGGCCGCAACCCTGTATCGACGGGTTCGGCGGACAAGTCCATGGGCGGTCTTGCCGTTGGTGGTGCCGAAAGCCCCGTCGCAATACACCACCGCCGTGCCTTCAGGGAATTCATTCCTCATGGATCACCTCTTTCCCGTCAATATGACCACGTACCTGTCGCTGGCCAGTGGCTGCCTGGCGTGCAACTCCATGAGCGCCACCAGTCCGGCGGTGGATGCGGGCAGCACATGGAGCCCTTCGCGATCACGCAGCATACGGGAATAGGCCAGCATCTTCTTGTCGGATGCGTTGGCCGCCATCCCCTTGCTCTGCCGAAGCACTTGCAGGGCATACTCGCCGTCCATGGAATGCCAGTTGATCAATGGTTCGTTCACCTTGGATTCGCGGATCTTGTCCGGCGCCAGATCCTCGCAGCGCGGCAGGTTCTTGAGCCAGGCCTGAACAATGGGATTCTTGAACGAAGATGAACCGGCCGCCATGTGGGGCACGCGAGACGTACGACCCCGCCGTTGAAGACTCACGAAGCCCTTGTAAATCCCCGCCAGGGTGGTCCCGTTGGACACCGGCAGGGCCACGATGGCAGGCGCATCGCGAAGCTCGTCGTAAATCTCGCCGGCGATTCCCGCGTAAGCCTGAAGCTGCAATGACGTGTTGGCGCCGCCGGGATTGGCATCATACATCTCCGCCGATTGGGCATACTCGCTCGAGGCATCCACCGCCGCCTCGTAATCCCCCCCCACACGCTTGATCTCTGCGCCGCAATCCAGCATCTCCTTGATACGCTTGGTGTGATACTGCTCGGGTATAAAAATCAGGCACCGCAGTCCGGCGATGGCGGCGGCAAACGAGATGGCCGCGCCGTAATTCCCGCACGTCGCCAGGGTAATGGCATCGTAGCCGCGGCGCAGCGCATCCAATACCTGCGCAAACGCAATCCGGTCCTTCTGCGTGCCGGTGGGATTGGTCCCCTCGAACTTGAGAAAAATCTGCCGCACGCCGATCTCGCGCTCGAGATTGCGCGCCCTCACCAAGCTGGTGTCACCCACCTCGGATTCAAAAATGTCTTCGTATGCCTCCAACCGTTCTCGCAGTGGCCGGGCCGGATCACTCGCCACCCGTTGCTGGTTCTCCTGCTCGGGGGAAAGATCGGTCATCTCCGGACTGGCACTGTCCAACAGATCAAACAGCTTGTCTCCATTCAATCCATTCGCCCGCGGCGGCTTGTCGTTCTCCATCATGCATCTCCCATACTATCTCTCGAACTATTTCACGAGCTATCCTACGAACCATCCCCGAGCCATCTGCATTATCTATCCTGTTAATTGTAACCCCTTCGCGCCTCCCCACGACGCCATCACCCGCTGCACCGGCCATCAATCCCCGACGGCTCACCCCCCGTGAACACCCACATGCCGTGGGCGCGAAATATAGATCTTCGGTCAAAATTGTCAAGCACAATATTGCCCCCAGCCACCGCTCCCGGACTACCACACGGCACATTCACAGACAGCACAGATTACCACTCTGTCCAGACTCACGACACATGCTGGAAACAATGGTATCAAACCACCCGGCGAATCCACAATATTCATGAGCCCCCCCCGGCGTCACCATCCCCACCGCCATGCACCGCTTCCAACCATTGCCAACCAAAACCGTAATTCATGGTCCATGAGTTACATAAAATGTAACCCACCAGACCGGGACAGGGGCCGTGGCGTCAGGGATCCACCTGCATGGTGGGCGTGACGGAGTCTTGTCGCGGGCCGGCGGACTGCGTTATTGTGGACATACGGGAAAGACAATCGAAACCGCTGAAAACCTGGCCCGAATCTTGCTGTTAAGGTGATCGGGCGACCATCGCGGGATGGTGTCGTGGACAAGGTGGTGCGAGCATGAAACATGGTATCCGGTTGGTTGTGATGGCGGGTGTGATGTTTGTCGCGGTAATCGCGGGAGTCGCTGCGGGCGGAGGACGTGAATTGATGGATGTCTGGCATCTGCCTGTGGCGCCGTATCCGCCCGGTTTCACCATGCGGCATCCATTGGCACCGCAGGGCTGGGAGCCGGTGATGGTATTCATTGCGGGGGAACCGACGGGGCACATCGAGAGTGGTGAGGTGCTGTTCCGTGTGGGCGCTTCCGGTTCCTGGACCGCCATCGATCTTCAGTATTTCGTGTCATCTTCCGGCTATGATTTCTGGATCGGCACGCTGCCGGCGAGCACGCCTTCCATCACCATGGCGTATTATTTCGCCATGCACGCCGCCGGGTACGATGACACGTATGTGTACGGCACGGACCAGGCATCCTATCGGACCGATAATGAAACCGCCGCCGCGGCCGGGGCGTTCAGCTACACCACTTCGAGCTATGGATCTCCAACGCCGACGCCGATGAGCACCGAAACGCCGTTA
>JAFGDC010000507.1 GCA_016932295.1 candidate division CSSED10-310 bacterium | reverse complement strand
CGTCCTTGATCCGTTCTGCCCGGGATGATGCCGCGGTGCCGTGATCACGGCTTCCGGCTCCCTTTTTCTCACGCTTTTCCTTCGACATGGCGATGGTCCCCGCAACCTCCTCCGGTACCGCCCCCGATGCCGCCCCTGATGCCACCACCCCTGATGCCGCCTGTTGTTCCGTCTCGAGTTCACTGGTCGTCGACGGCGCGACCAATGGAACCTCGCCATGCCGTGCCGCCCGCCTCATGACCGGAAGCTGCCAGACCGCGATCGCCACCACCAGCACGAGTAACGCGCCCGCCAGTTGGTGTAGCGGCGCCAGCCGTACAAAGGGGGATTGTCGCCGTGGCTGGGACTCCCAGCGCCAGCGTCGCAACAGCCGTTCCTCGAAACCGGGGCGCGACGAAAACCTCGGCAGGGCTGCCAGATGCTCCATGACGGCGCGGTATTCACCGACATACCGGCGGCAGTCGGGACACTTTTCCAGGTGCGCAGTCATTTCGCAGCGTCTCACATCGTCGAGGCTGCCATCCAGATACGCATCGCACAGCCGCCTCGTCGTATCGCAGTTCATGCCTCTGCCTCCTCCAACAGCCGCATCAGCCTGGTGCGGCCTCGATTCAGGCGCGACTTGACCGTACCCACGGAGATCCCCAACACATCGGCCATCTCCATGTATTCCAGTCCTTCAATATCGCGAAGAATCAACGCCATCCTGAATTTCGACGGGAGTGCCGCCAGGGCTGCCGAAAGGTGTTCAATCCGCTCCCGTGAAAGAACTACCGCCTCTGGATTGGGCCGCGGTGAAACGATCCGGTCGATACCCGGTGAAGGAGCATTCTCACCAGACGCATCGTGCAACGAGCGGGTAAGGCGCCGGAGCCTGAACCATCGTTTTTTTCTCCGGTTCAGGCAATGATTGACCGTGATCCTGTAGATCCAGGTGCCGAGACTGGCGCGACCGGCGAACCGGGGCAATCCCCGGAACACGGCAAGGAAGACATCCTGCGCCACTTCCTCTATATCGTCCCGTTCTCCCAGGAATCTTGCGGCGACGGTATGTACCTTGCTCTGGAACCGGCACACCAATTCACTGAATGCCGGTTCTTCGCCCCTCAGGCAAGCCGCCACCAGGCACGATTCATCCCATTGTGCAGTCGCCATGGTCATCGAGATGCCATCCGTCCAACTGTCAAATCGTAATGAGAAGGTTGTATCAAAACGGCTTTCCGCTCCGCAAGCATCTTGTTTTGACAGTCCCTGCACCATGGCGGCGACCCTCCGGGTGCGTTGCCTTTCGCATCATTGGACAGGAAAACAGCCGCCGGGTTCCCGATGCGGTGAACAGTATCAGACGGATCGGCCGGGCAGCTTGCCGCCGGAATGGTTCGCCCTTATACTGGTTGCCTGTCCTGGAGGTTGAATGTTCCTGCTGTATGCATACATTTTCATCGTGGGTGCGGCGATCGGCAGTTTCTTGAATGTCGTGATCGCACGGGTGCCGGAAGGGCAGTCGATTCTCCGCCCGCGCTCCCGCTGCCCGGACTGCAAGACTCCGATCCGCGCCCGGGACAACATTCCATTGCTCAGCTTCGTGTTGCTTCGCGGCCGCTGCCGCCAATGCGGGCGCCGCATCTCGCTGCGCTACCCCTTGGTGGAAGCATTGAACGGAACGATCTACGTGCTCTTGTTCCTCCAATTCGGTATCCAGTTCAAGAGCTTCGTCTATGCAGCCTTCGTCTCGGCGCTGGTGGCCATAACCTTCATCGATATAGATCACCAGATCATTCCGGATGTCATCTCCCTGCCGGGCGCAATGGCGGCGCTGCTGCTCCCGGCCGGCTTGCGCGTGTTCGGGTGGAGCGGAATCTGGCCGCTTTCCATGCTGGATGCACTGATCGGACTGCTGGTGGGCGGTCTGCCCCTGGCGCTCTTCGCTCTGGCGTACTATCTCTTCACTCGGACCGAGGGCTTGGGGATCGGTGATATGAAGTTACTGGCCTGGACCGGCGCCCTGCTCGGCTGGCAATCCGTTCTCATGACCATATTCCTGGGCTCGGTGCTCGGCACACTGGTATCGGTTCCGCTTCTCATTATCGGCAAGAAAAACGGGAAAACAGCCATTCCTTTCGGTCCGTTCCTGTCCGCAGGCGCGGTGATCTCCCTGCTCTATGGCCGTGAGCTGGCGAAGTGGTGGTTCGTCTTCGGCACCAATCTCATCGGAGGGTGATACCTTCACATGAGACACGATATTCTGATCGTCGAAGATAATCCCAGCATGCTGCGGATGCTGCAGGCCACTCTCGCAGGGGAAGGATGGAGCATCGACTGTGCAAGCAGTGGCGAGGATGCGATCAGTAAACTTGGCGACCATGAGTACCAGGTTGTGGTGACTGACCTGAAGCTCTCCGGCGTGAAGAACGGCATGGAAGTGATGTATGCCGCGAAAGCTATCGATCCCTTGAGTGCGGTGGTAATCATGACTGCCTTCGGCACCATCGAGCTTGCGGTCACGGCGATGAAGGAGGGCGCCCTGGACTTCATCACCAAGCCGTTCGACACCAACCTTCTGATACTCCTTATCACGAGAGCCATCGAAGGCCGCCGGCTGCGAACCGAAAACATCCTGCTCAGGGAAGAATTCGCGTCCCGCATAGGAGCGCCAAGGATCCTTGGCAAGAGTCCCAGGTTCATGGAAGTCATCCGGCAGGTTCAAAAAGTGGCTGCCGGTGAAACCACCGTTCTGTTGCTTGGTGAAAGCGGCACGGGCAAGGAGCTGGTAGCCCGTGCCCTGCATCATCTGAGCGACCGATGCTCCGGTCACTTCGTGGCCATCAACTGCGCGGCGATCCCCGACAACCTCCTGGAAAGTGAACTGTTCGGCTATGAACGAGGCGCGTTTACCGGCGCCGAAAGAAAAAAAATAGGCAAATTCGAGTTCGCCGATCACGGCACTCTTTTCCTCGATGAGATAGGCGATCTCAGCCTACCGCTGCAGGCAAAACTGTTGCGAGTTCTGCAGGAGAAGGAATTCGAACGGGTTGGAGGCACCAAGACAGTGAACGTTGACGTCCGGGTGATTGCCGCCAGCAACAAGAACATGGCACGCCTGGTCAATTCGCGGGACTTCAGGGACGATCTGTATTACCGCCTGAGCGTCTTCCCCATCGTGCTGCCGCCGCTCCGCGATCGGATGGAAGACATCCCTCTGCTGGCGGAACATTTCATCACCCGGTTCGCCAAGGAACTCAAGCGGCCGGGCATGAAACTCTCCCGGGACAGCATCCGCAAACTTCAGGGATACCATTGGCCCGGCAATATCAGGGAACTGCAGAACTGCATCGAACGGGCGATGATATTGGCCGCGGGTCAGATCATCCAGCCCGGTGATCTCGGTTTCAGCGGTCTTGCCGAGATGGAGGAAGTGGATCTGAGCGCGGTGCCACTGGAGGGAACACTGCAGGAGGGCACTCAGCGGGCACGCGAGGTGGCCGAACGCACAATGATCAGGAAAGCGCTGCTGGCAGCCGGTGGAAACAAGACCCGCGCGGCGGTGAAACTGGGTGTGAATTACAAAACGCTGCTCGCCAAAATCAAGGAATACCGCCTGGAGTCGCGACCTCAAAACGGTGAAAACCCATTCTGAGAGCGGGACATATTCACCTGGCAGATCCTGAAACACGACTTGCTTGGAACGAAAGTCCGGTTGTTCCGGAACAGCGGCGCCGGCCGGCGGCAATGCCCGATACGCCTGGCTGGAGTGGATCGAAAGGTCGTCCCGGTCATGGGATGCGGCTGGTCCAGTGACGCCTGGTAAGTGACAACCATGGTTTCTGTTCAGTCCCTGTTCAGTCCGTCCCCTTCGCTCGAACTGGAAATTCCGTCCTGCCAGCCAGCTTCAGCCAGGAACCGGGCCATGTCTTCCGGCAAGGGAAGATGGAACTGCATGCGTCGCCCCGTGACAGGATGGGTGAACGCCAATCCGCCGGCGTGAAGGGCGATACCCCCGCCCCAGAGCGCCGCCAGTCTACCCTTGAGCACCGGCTGGCGCGGCGCGTAACGCCAGTCACCGACTACCCAAATCCCGCGGGATCTCAGGTGGACGCGTATCTGATGGGTGCGGCCGGTGTGAAGCCGTATCTCGAGCAGGCTGAAGGGTCCGCATGGCGCCACTCGCAGCACCTCGGTCAGGGCATCCCTGCCGGTGGTTTCGTTCACGGTCATTCGCTCCCGGTGACGGGGATGACGGGCGATCGGAGCCGCGATCCGGAAGGGAGCCGCAGGCACCGCACCCACAACGATCGCCTGGTAGCATTTACGCACGGT
>JAFGDC010000506.1 GCA_016932295.1 candidate division CSSED10-310 bacterium | reverse complement strand
GAGCCGGGACCGGATATGACTGAGGACCGCCGCGGTCGGGGTCGGCCTGGTGGCATCGTTGACGATCACCAGCAGATGGCCGCCGCCTGCCATGAATGCATCGAAGGGAGGCGCATTCAACGGTTGCCGGAGGGCGTTATCAATGGTTTTGGCGGGATCTCCGACCTCGACATCGTTGGCGGTAACCACCTGCGCCAGTCGCGGTGCCGGTACCTCCACCGGAATATATTCCTGACCGTACGGCACGGCAATGCGCATGGCGGCCTCCGTCATTGCCTGTCGAGCGCCTTCCAGACCAGGTCCGGCAATTGGCGCACCGAGATGGTTCCGAGTCCCTGCCCGGCGGCCAGTTGAGCGCCGCGCTTCAAGGTCTGTTCGCAGGTGGCGCAGGAAGTGATGAGCAGTTCAGCGCCGGTGGCCAGCGCCTGCTTCACCCGGCTCACCGCCAGGCGGTCCGACAACTCCGGGTTGGACATCAGCAATCCGCCCCCGCCGCCGCAACAACGCGTCTGCTCGCCGTTGCAGGGCAGTTCGCGCAGTTCCACTCCAATCGCCCGCATGATGGCGCGCGGCTCCTTCACCACTCCGGAACCCCTGGCCAGATCACAGGGGTCATGATAGGCGGCGACCACATTCAGGGGCTTGAAGGTCAGTCCGTCCAACCGCTCCGCCACGATCTGGGTGATATGCTTCACCGGCAGGCCGTATTCCTCCTTGAGGAAGGCGTTGCAGGTGGGACAGAAGGTGATGACCTGATCCCGGTCACCCACCAGTCGCCGCAGCCGTTCCCGCTGCGCCGCGAACTGTTCCCTGTACCCCAGCACCGCAAGCGGGAAACCACAGCAGGTCTCCTCACCGGTCAGGGGGTTCACACCGATACGTTCCAGCAGCTTCAGGAACTTCTTGGTCTGGTTCGGTCGTGAGAGGAACTGACAGCCGATGAAGACGAACGCGGTACCCGTCGCGGAAGGAGTCACCACCGTCTCGTCACCGAAGATATTCCCTGTGCGGCACACCCCTTCGCTCATGATCCCCGCGGCCGCGGGATCCAGGTGTTCGCGGACCAGCACGGCACGGGCCGCCTGGACGATTTCCCTGGTGCGCACATCGGAGGGGCAGCGTCTGGTGCAGTCACCGCACTGCGTGCAGTCAAACAGCGCCGCCGCCACCGACTCGTCTACCCCTATCTCCCCGGTCAACAGGCCGTAGGCGAGCAGATTCCTCGCCCGGGCGGACTCGGAATCCCATCCCACATCCAGAAATGTCGGGCAAACATTCTTGCAATACCCACACAACGTGCAGGTCATCAGTTCCTTCTGCCATACCGCCAGCAGGTCCTCATGCGCCATGGTCGACCTCCACCGGGTAGCGCAGGTAATGCAGGAAGCCATGCTCCCATTGGAACAGTTTATGGGGATTCAGAATATTCTGAGGATCCAGGGCGGCTTTCACCGCTTTCATGGCGTCCAGCGCGCTGGCGCGCTCTTTCAGGAAATACTGTGCCTTGGTGATGGCCACACCGTGTTCACCGGTAACCGTGCCACCCATGGCAAGCACCGCATCGTATATTTCCGCGACGGCTTTTTCCGCCTGTCGCCAGTGGTCGGGATTGGTGGGGTCCATCAGCACCTTGGTATGGAGATTGCCATCGGCGGCATGGCCGTAGGGAGGAATGATGATGTCATATTGCGCCGCAATACGCTCGAATTCGACGACCGCCTCCGGCACCCTGCTGATGGGTACCGCCATGTCGTCCGCCAGCATGACGGTGACATAGTCCGGATGGAGCGACGAGAGTGACGGGATCATCTGTTTGCGACCCTGCCATAACGCCTCGATGCGCTGTTCCTCATCCGTATAATCCAGTTTGAAGGCGCCCGCGGCAGTGGCGACTCGCTTGACGATCTCCACCTGGTCTTTGACCTGCGCCGGATGCCCTCCCAGTTCGATGAGCAGTATCGCTCCGCATTCCTGGAGCCCCAAGCCGGCGGCCTTGTTGACCGCCTGGATGCAAGTCCGGTTCATAAGTTCCAATTGTTCGGGCAGAATGGGGTGGGCAATGATATCGGCGACGCACCGGCCCGAGGCGGCGATTTCGGTGAAATAAGCCACCACCGCGGCGCGGGTTTCAGGCAGCGGCGCGAGCCGCAGGGTGATCTCCGTTATCACCCCCAGGGTCCCCTCCATGCCCACGAACAATTTTTCCAGTTGATACCCCGACGAACCCTTCAATGTCCTGGAACCGACCCGGATGATGTCACCGTTGGCCAGCACCACCTCCATGCCCAGCACATAATCGCGCGTGGCGCCGTATTTGGCGGCCTTGGCGCCCGAGGAATTGCATGCTGTCATGCCCCCCAGGGTGGCCACCTCGCTGGAGGCGGGACCCGGGATGAAGAACCGGTGAGGTTTGAGCGCTTCATTGAGACGCTGGTGCACCACTCCCGGCTCCACCACGCAATACAGGTCGGGGACACGGATCTCCTTGATGGCGTTCATCCGCTGCATGTCCAGTACGATGCCGCCGTCCACCGGCACCGAATGCCCGCACAAGGCGCTCCCGGCTCCCCGCGGCACCACCGGAACGCCATGCAGGCCGGCCAGCTTCAACAAGGCTGACACTTCCGCGCTGCTCACCGGCTGCACCACCGCATCCGGGGAGCGATGGTGGATGCCGCCGTCAAAACCATACACATACAGCTCCGCCGTGCTCGTCCGGCAACGGTTCCCCACGATCTCCCTCAATCCGGCGAGCACGACCTCACTCAGGCCGCTGGTTCGCTTGTTCATGCGCTCCTCCCCGACCACAGGCTGCACCGGTCACCGCCGGTCACAAGGTCTCCGCATCCAACCTGGTGATCTCCGCCTCGATCCATTCACGCAAACCGCTTCCGTGCATCAATCCAGCCAACTCGCCGTCCAGATCAGCCGGCGTCATCGTGAGAATCCAGCCGTCACCGTAAGGGTCTGTATTCACCAGCGTACTGTCATCCTCCAGCGCTTCGTTGACCGACAGGATCTCCCCGCTGAGCGGGGCCACCAGATTCCCCACCCACTTCACCGACTGAAGCTTGCCGATGGTCTCGCCGGCGCTCACCTCGTCACCCTCGAAGGGTAAATCGATATAGGTGGTGTCACCGGCGCCTTTAACGTAAAACTCGTTCATGCCGATAGTGACGGTGCCGTCCGCCGCCGGCCGCACCCAGGTGTGATCCTTGTGATAATAGAGGTCGTCCGGAAATGAATACTCCCTGTAGGTGGCCATGATTGCTCCTTTCCGTATTCCGCCGCGAGAGTGGACGCGGCGGGTCGCGCCGTGACGCTCCTTCACACACTCCAGCCGAGAGCGGTATAGTTATACCACCTTCCCTTTCCCTCCTCCAAGTTGGCTTCAATCACCGGGAAACCATGGTTGATGGCAGGGCATGACGAAGACAGGGGAAACCCGGGCAGGGCGGCGAACCGAATGAACGATCATCGGTGTCTGGAAACAGAGGATGGAGGCTGATCCGCACACTCGTGTCAATGGTTGCGTTCCCCGTCAAAGGGCGCTACTATGCTGTCCTCTTTCTTTTATCTTCAAAGGCTTATTTGACCCCAACGGATAAGTGGAAACAGCCGCCGACCCGGCGTAAGGTTACTATCGGCAACCATCGAGACGAGTGGGAGAGATGGCCGACGACGAGCGGGAAAACAACCTGGAGCAGGAACCGGGAATCGACCTGGATGATGCGGATCCAGGCTTCGCCCGGGAGGTTGTCCGGGAACCGGGAGGGGCTGAACTGCTGTGTTGCGTTTCGTGCGGCGCCTGCGCCGCCGGCTGCCCCGTCTACGGCGTGAGTGAACGGTACAATCCACGGCGGATCATCCGCATGGTGCTGTTGGGTCTGCGTCGGCAGGTACTGGAAACGGAGGCAATCTGGCTCTGCTCCACCTGTTACACCTGCCAGGAGCGCTGCCCACAGGGAGTCCGCATCACCGATTTGATGACCGCGTTGCGCACCATGGCGACCCGCGCGGGTTACTATCCGAAGGCCTATGATCAACAGCGGGAACTCCTGATGGCCATGGGGCGGCTCTACGAAATAGGTGAATTCGACAACAAGAAGCGCATCAAGTCCGGACTGCCGCCCATCCAAATGACGGCTGAGGAGATCGGCCGATTGCGGGACATCATCCAGGAGGAAGAATGAGGTTCGCATTGTTCCTGGGATGTACTGTGCCTGCCCGCGGCCGTAACTACGAGATGGCGGCACGGCTGGTGGGCGCACGGCTGGGTATCGGATTCGTCGATATCAACGATTTTTCCTGCTGCGGCTTCCCCATCAAGGGCATCGAACGCGACCTGGCGCTCACCATGTGCGCCCGTAACCTGGCGCTGGCCGAGGAGCAGGGGGTCGATGTCTGCGTGCTGTGCAGCGCATGCACCGGCATGCTGGCGGAGGCCAACCACCTGCTGCGCGGCGATGAAGAACTGCGCGGACGGATCAACCGGCGACTGGAAAAAATCGGCAGGGTGTACCACGGGACCGTGGAAGTCAAGCACTTCAGCAGGATTCTCCACGAGGATATCGGCCTGGAACGAATCAAAGGAGCGGTGTGTGCTGATCTCAGTCCGCTCCGCATCGCCCCCCACTACGGCTGCCACTACCTGAAACCGGCCGTGATACACGGCGGATTCGACCAGGTGGAAGCGCCGGTGACCCTGGACGAGCTGATCGAGGCGGCCGGGGCGAGTCCGGTGTTTCTCTCCGGGACTCAACACTGTTGCGGCGGCGCGCTCCTGGTGATGGACAAGGTGCTGACCTACGCCATGGCGAGAGACAAGCTGGCCAGCGTCAAGGCTGCCGGCGCCCATGCCATCTGCCTGATTTGCCCCTTCTGCGCGGTCATCTACGATGACAACCAACGGAGCATCGAGGCTCATTTCGAAACCGAGTACAACCTGCCGGCGCTCTATTATCCACAGTTGCTCGGCCTGGCCATGGGAATGGACCCCAACGCGCTTGGTTTCAACATGAATCGAGTGAAAACCAGAAGCCTGCTTGCCATGCTGGCGGCGGGCGGACCTGGAGAGTACCGCCCATGAAACCCGATGTACTGGTGGCCGGGGCGGGACCAGCCGGATTGGCGGCGGCACTGGAGTTCACCCGCCGCGGCCGCCGGGTTATGCTGGTGGATCGCGCTACGCAGCCCGGCGGAAAGACCGTGGACTACTGCTGCAAGGCGGATGATTCCTGCCGGTACTGCGGTGTATGCCATGCCGACAAGGCCGTTGCCGAAGCCCTCGCGCACCCGGGCATCACGATGCACGCCGGCACGGAGATCGCGCGGGTGACAGCCGGCGATGACGGCCTCGAGATCCGCTTGAACACCGGCCGGGATGAAATGGTCGTGGAGGTTGCGCAGTTGGTTTGGGCAGGCGGGTTTCAAGTAGGGAACGGCGAATGCGAGCCGCGTTACGGCTACGGGAGGCTACCCGGTGTCATCACGGCTTTCGAGCTGGAATCCATTCTTCTCGAGCGGGATATACCCGCGCGGCCGGACGGAGAAGAGGCAGCCTCAGTGGCCTTCATCCAGTGCGTCGGAAGCCGCAACCGTCGGCTCAACGCTCCATGGTGCTCGCAGGTCTGCTGCGCATACGCCCTGCGGTTGGCCAATCTACTGCTGCACCGCCGGCCGGCGCTGCGCGTGCGCTTGTTCCACATCGATCTGCAGGCGTTGTCCAGGACACTTCGAGAATTGGCCGTGGCGCGCCGTGAGGTGCTGGTGCAGGGGATGCCCGGCGGCATATCGAGGGATGACGACGGCCTGTCGATACACTGGGATGACAAGGGCGTGAAAAGGCGAAGTGAACGATTCGACCTGGCAGTTCTGTCCACGGGTATCCGTCCCGGATCGTTACCGGATGGATTGCTCGAGGCGACCGGCGCTTCCCTGGACCAATTCGGATTCATCGCTCCGTCAGAGGGCAACAGCCGGTTTACGGCCGCCGGCACCGCCACCGGTCCCATGGGAATCATCGCCGCCATGAAGCATGCCAGGTCGCGGGTCGCGGAATTGGTATCCCGGGGAACCAACCCATGACCAGGGTGGCAATCCTCGGCGCCGGATTCAGCGGCATGGAGACCGCACTGCGTCTGGCGCATGCCGGCATCCCTTGTCTGCTGCTGGAACGGGAGGCGACCACCGGCGGCATGCTGCGGCACATTCCGCGCTTCGCCGAATTGCTCCAGACCATGACCGCCACGGTGATGACCCATGCCGCCATCACACTGGCGCTTCCGGTGGAGGTCATTCGCATCCGCGGCGTCGCCGGCGCCTTCGTCGTTACGTGGCGGGAGGGCGCGCTGCGGCGCGAAGAACGGTTCACGCATGTGGTGTTGGCCACCGGAGTGGAGGAGGTATTGCCCGAAGGGGATTATTCCGGTCTCGACCTCCGCATGGTGCGCACGCAGTTGGAGATGGCGCACCATATCGATGGAATCAATCCGGATATCGGCCGGGTACTCTTTATCGCCGGTTTTGAGAAACACGGGCCGGCGCTTTCGGTGCGCACGGCCATGGAGCACGCGCTGCGGCTTCGTGATCGCGGCGTGTCCTGCCTGGTGGCGCTGGATACGGTACGAATGGAAACAGCGGACATGACCGAGCTGTACCATCACTGCCGGGAAGCGGGTGTGCTGTTCGTCAAGACCGCCGAGCCACCCCTGTTGTTTCAGGGTGAAAACGGGATTGTCTTCCAGGTGGACGATGCCGTCCTCGCTGCCGGCGCCGGTGCCGTCAAGCTCTCCGGCACGGCGGGATTGGTGGTGGTTGAACCGGCCTACCGGGCGCGGAATATCGATTACCTGTTCTGGAGTCCGCATCGTCCAGACGGAGACGGGACAGGCTTTTACGGCGATTGGAATCAGCACTTGGCGGGAGGCGCTTCGGAACGATTGAATGTGTATCTGGCGGGAGCGGTCACGGGGATTGAATCCCTGGACAGGTGCCGCGAGGATGCAGCGCTGATCGCCGCGGCCGTAAGCCAGGCGGTACCCGTCCATGCCCTGGCGGAGGTTGATGAGGAAAAATGCGCCGCATGCCTGACCTGTGTCAGACTGTGTCCTCACCATGCGGTGCTGATGGACGGGCATGCCGTCATCACTGCGGAGGCCTGCGCAGGCTGCGGTGTGTGCGTGGCGGAATGCCCCGCCCGGGCGCTGACGCTGCGCGAAACGCTCGCGGCTGGCGATGGAACGACCGCGGAGACCGGCAGCGGGTCAAAGCCCAGCACGCCCGGGTTGAAGAAGGTTCCGGAGGCCGGCCGGGGGGGCATCCACCTGTTCTGCTGCGAAGGGTCCACCCGGCGCGCGCTGCAGGAAGCGCAGCGGTTAGGGACTATCACCGCCGGTCCGATGCGGGTGGATTGCCTGCCCTGTACCGGCGCGCTGGATACATTGGCCATTCTGGAGGCATTCGCGGCCGGCGCTGACGGTGTGTTCGTGGCCGCGTGTCCCGAGGGCAACTGCGCCCATCTGCACGGCAGCACCAGGGCGGCCGCGAGGATTGCGCGCTGCCGGAGCATGCTGGAGGAACTGGGGATCCAGCCGGACCGGCTCCGCCTGGAGCGGTTTTCATCAGTGATGCACCGGCGGTTTGCCGAGAGTCTGCGGGAATTCGAACGGCGCCTGGCTGAAATGGAAGGCTGACAGCAACAATCTTCACCATCATTGTGAGAGCGGGTCGAGCGTATCCGGGCACCCAACCTGCCGTACACCCTCTGACCGGCGACACATTGAGTGGATGCCGCTCCGCATGCAGTCACGAGATGCCTTCCAGGCGGAATGTGCTACCATGACCATTGGAGCGACTCGTGAACCAACGGGAGGAACGGCATGTTCCCCTTCACCAGACAGGAAAAAGTAGCCAGGTTGGCGGAGTACATCACGAAGGGAAGCGCCCGACCCTACACCGCCGAGCTTCACCTGGCCCATCGCTGCAATCTGAGATGCCGGTTTTGCGCCATGCAGGATAATCGGTATCAACCGAAACGACCCTTGCCGCCTGATGGCTGGCGGCGGCTCGTGGAGCGGCTGGCGGAGATGGGCGTAAAGGAATGGCGGTTGGGCGGCGGCCTGGGCGAGGTGCTCTGCGCACCTGAATTGTTCCTTGATCTGGCGGCTGTTATCAAACAAAACGGGGGTCACGGCTGGCTGACCACCAACGGCACCCTGTTCAGCGAGCGCGTGACGAAGCGGCTCATCGAGCTGAACTGGGACCGCATCGAATTCAGCCTTGACGGAGCCACGGCCGCTACCCACGACATGCTGCGCGGCGTCCCCGGCGCATACGACGCACTCATCCGGGCGGTTCGTGCCTTCTCGGAAGCCCGCCACGCACAGGGGACCGCGACGGAACTCATTCTGCACACCGTGATCACCTCCGCCAACCAGCCGGAACTGCCGGGCCTGGTGACATTGGCGGCCGGACTTGGGGTCGATGGTATTTTCTTCGAGCCGGTGGCGCCGGTCAGCGATAACGCCCGTGAACTCGTCATCGATCCCGCCGCGCCCGCTTTCCGCGCCGCCCATGCAGAAGCCATGCAACGGGCGGAATCCCAGGGAACAGCCACCAATCTCGCCGCCCTGATCACCGCCGAGCCGGGAACCACAGGGGCGGCGGATGTGGGCGCCGGATGCCCGGCGGCACTACAGATGTCATTCGGACGGACGATCTTCCCGGGTGGAGACTGTTCACCGGCGATGGTGGCTCTCTGGCGTCGGCTGCCACTCGTCACCAGGCGGTGGATCGTGCTCGGCGCCCGGTGTTTCGAACCCTTCTACGGCCTGGCAGTGCGAGTCGACGGCACCGTGCAGCCATGCTGCAGCGCCGCGCTGCATGCAGCCGCGCCGGCGGACATCCTGCACTTCTGGCGTGGTTCCATGATGAAAAAACTGCGACGGAAACTGCTGCGGGACTTCGACGAACGGATCTGCGCACGGTGCATGCCCAGCATTATCGAGAAGACCAATGGCTTGAGAGCCGACCTGGATCGTTTCCTGGAGAATCAACCACCCTGGTGAGGACGAGCGGACAAGGCGACGAGGTTCGCAATCCACTCTCGGAACCCTCATGTCGGAAGCCTGTAATGTCAGGGTGGAGCCGCGTTGCGGGGATTGTCACCTTGTCCGGCGGGAACCAGTCGTTCGAGCCAGGGCAGCAGTTCGCCACGCACCGCCTTGAACAGGTTCCAATCGCGCAGGTGCCTCCACAACCCTGACTGATGGCGGCGCACTACCAGCACATCCGTGTCTCCATGGTCCCTGGTGCGCCGGCCGAGGAACAGGTCCAGCGCCCACCCGCCGGCCAGCCACAGGGAAAACGCACTCCGGAAAACGGCGCCGCCACCTGCGAAGGCGTCAACGGTGCCCACCGTCCGGTCATTATTGTCCGCCGCCTCTCCTCGATCTCGTGACCGCCGAAGTCTCCCGGCGCGAGCGTGTGTTCACCCGATTCCCCCAGCGGTTCTCCTCATCGCTCCCGGCCCAGGTCCAGCACCAGATGTCCATCGCCGGGCACCGCCACCGGGTCGAACTCCATCGGCGGCTCACTCTGTACGGCCACCCTGTACTCGCCCGCCGGCAGCGTCACGGGGCCGCCATCCACCATGCCGGCAGCCACCATCCCACCGCTTCCGTCAAACACCTCGAAGGGAATCCGGAGCGCTTGCTGGACAGCCTTGTCCAGTTCATCGGCGCCGTCACCATCGAAATACCTGCCGCCACCCAGCGCCGCCCACTCCTGGAATCGCTCCGCCAGTTCCTGGTCATCGATGGCGAAGCCGACGATATTGATTCTGATATCGAAACCCTTGTCTATCAATGCCTGGATTTCCTTTTCAGGATCACCGTCACAGGTCTCCTCGCCATCGGTCACCAGCACCACCACTCGTTTGCCATCCACCTTGGCAAGATCCGTCGCCACTTTCTGAAGCGATTCCGCGATGGGAGTCTTGGCCAGGTTCATGGCATTGATGCGATCCAACACCCCCAGTATCCTCCCGGGATTGAGCGGTGCCAGCGGCGCCAGCAGTTCCGTGTGACAGGCATTGGGCTGCTTGTGGCCGAACACCCGCAACGCTAAGGGGATACCCGCCGGCAGGTGCTCCGTGACGACTTTTCCGAGCACCTCCTTGGCGATCTCAATCCGCCGCCTGCCTCCCATCCGCTTCAGCATGCTGCCGGATGCATCCAGGATCAGCTCCACGGCGCCGCCGCTGGTCACTTTTGCCGTGCCCGTGACCACCGCCAGCGTTCCCGGACCCGGCGCCCTGACATGTGAGGCGGCCACGGTCAGACCATAGCCGGCGGGGCGGCGCAGCCATGTGGCTGCCCGTTCGAAGCCCCTGTCCAGCTCCCCCTGGGTCCGGACATACTCATAGTATCCGCTGTTGACGCGCGCCCACGACTGCATCAGGTCCTGCTCGTGGTACACGTTGGGTCCCATGGAACCGCCCGAACTGAGAGCCAGTGAGAATACGCGCGGTCGAGCCGCGGCGAGCGCCGGCCAGACGGTTCTGTCGCGGGGGGTGGCGGCATCCGTGATGAATACCACCGCCTTGGCCCCGGATCGCTTGCTCAAGGCCCTGGCAGCTTTCGCCAGCGTCGTCTCGGCGGCACTGGAATCGTCGCGGCGGTCGTACTCGGTGAGCGCCGCCTGCAACGGCAGCGGCTGATCCATCCACCGGTCCAGCAAGAGGCTGCCGCCGAAGGGCAGGAAGTTGATCACCTCGAGCCCCGGCGTCACATCCTGGGTGAAGCGGTTCAGCGCATTGTAGGTGACAGGGATGTATGGCGCCACGCTGCCGCTGGTGTCCCACGAGATGATGATGGAGCGCGGCGGGTCGGTGATTCGGATGAAATAGTCGCACCCGCCGTCGACGGCGGCGGTGATGACCATCCGATCCAGCGATGCGGCGGACTGGGATGGTATCTCCCCGCCGTTCCTGTCCAGCACCGTGCACTCCACCCGGACATCGGGATCACCTGTCACGGTAACCGTCAACGTGTTCCCGCCGGCGGGCACGCGTACACGGTACCAATCCTCCCGTTCACCCAGTTTAACCCGGCCGGCGCCGCGCTCACCCATGGCCAGGACCAGGGCTCGCGCCATGCTGTCGTGTCCTGACCCGGTATCATCGATACTCTTTTCTTCCTCCGGCATGACGAGGTATTCATAAATGGCGCGGTCATGGTAATGCCCCCACTCGGTGAGGATCGAACGGTATGTCTCGTCCATCGGCTGCTCCAGGATCCGGATAGTGTCGGGATAACAACGGGATCTGCCCTCGCCGCCGGCGGCGGTGAACTTCACGTAACGCGCCCAGACGGACGGCGCCAACCGCAGCGATACCATCTCGCCGGGGCTTCGTGGATCCATCTCGCCGGCCGGCATCCAGGGACCGAATGGCGATGCCACGCTGACCGCCACCATCACCGATGTGAACGTAGCTTCCGGCTTGTCCGTCTCCATGCCGGATTTTACCCATTGCACCTCGTCTATACGGGCGGCCCGTTCGTGTTCGAAGCCGATCACCCATTCTCCCGGTTTACCCGACAGCAACCTGATGTACGGCTCTTCGCGGTCCTCGGTAAGAATCGTGTTGTCCCAGTACGTGGCAATTTCCGGCTCGGCCCAGACCACGTGTCCACCATTGACGATGGCGGCGAGATTGTGCCGCACGCCATCGAACGGATCGATACCAGGAACGGCGATCAGCTTCCATTCACCCAACCCGATGTTGGTGCGCGGCTCGTTCCAGTGACTGTCCAGCATGTCCAGCTTGAAGTAGTTCGCAGTCACCGGCGTATCGAACGCGAACGCCTGTTCGTGCGGCAGCGGCGAGAGCGTGCCTTGATACACGACGGTCCATTGACGGCCATCGTTCGACGCGGATAGCTGAAAATCCTTGAGACATCGGGCCGCCGGCTCCTTTGATTGCGGATTGAGCGTCAAACCCGCCACCGGGATCGGTTCATCCCCCGGTGGATCGATCACCGGCATCCTGTCCCGCTCGCCGGGACGCAGGGAGAAACCCTCCCGCAGTGGAGTCATGCCATCGATCAAATGCTCCATGTGATCGCGCCCCGCATTGGTCAACACTGCGCCGAGCCGGGCCGCCGCCACGTTGTAGCCGCCCAGAAGAGCCGAAGGAAGCGGCCAGGCCGGACCGGGCGCCACGGGTGATGCTTCCAGACCCGCCGTCAGCTCCGCCTGCACTGTGCAGACTCGAGGGCCGGACGCGATATGCAGCCACAGCACCACGGGCTCGCCTGCCCAGGCATCGGGACCAACCTCCACGACGAGCGGAATGGTCACTTCGGCGCCGGGCGCCAGGTCGGCTTCTTCCCTGTCAAGCCAGCAGCGCCAGTTGTAATGGCTGGTCTTGGCTCCAAGCCGCACAGTGACCGGTTCCGTTCCCCGGTGCATCAGTTTCGCCACACCGGTGAGTCGCTGGCCTTCCCGGCGATAGGCCGCCACGGTCCTGGTGGTGAATTCCATCGCCGCGTCCACCGGCAGTTCCCGAAGCCCAACGGTAGCCTCCAACGGTGGCGTGAACACAACAGGTATGCGGTACGCGCCATCGCCGGACAGCGATACCGCCAGTTGCTGCCCCGCCGGCACGGTGGCATTGAATTCCGGCTGGTTCAGTCCCGACGAGACGATCCGCCGCCCGTCACCGACATCCAACAACGTGACTCGCAGCCGGCCCAGGTCCTGGAATGATATCGTGCGCTCGATGTCACTCACCGGCAGCAGGTACACATCGCGATCGCCCTGCAATTCCCCGACCCTGCCTTCAAGCACATGATCGGTTGGGAACGGCGCAGCCAGATAGTAATCGGAATTAGGTTCCATGTCCTTGGGCGGCATGAATGGGTCTCGCCGCTGCAGGCGGACTTCGTAATCGGTGGATACATCATTCTTGTTCCTGAGGCTGAAGAGATACTCGCCGGGAGGGAACATGGTATCGATTTCCACCACCCCGCCGGCCTCCGGCGGATAGGCCCGCAGCACCATGAGGCCGGCCCAGAACAATTCGAGGGCCAGGTTTGAGGAGGACTCCCCGGGTATCGCGGTGAGGAACAGGTGCTCCTCGGCGGCCAGGAAAAACCGGTAAGAATCCACATCATCGCCGTCCAGCAGGCTGCCCGTACAGGCCATACCAGGCGCCACAGGCATGGCCCGGCTGGCATCGTCGTTCGGTTCCCGCTCCCGGGAGGGATCCAAGGGTCCAAGCGACCGGACCGCGATGCTATAATCGCCGGCCTCACCCTTTACCGCCACCCAGTGCGACCCCTCGTGCAGGTAAAGGTTGGTCAGCTCCGCGCGACCGGTGGAGGCATTGAAGGGAGTTCGGCTGAGCATCTGTCCGGCGGCGTTGTAGAACTCCATGGACTGGATTCCCGTCCCTTCCGCGGCGATCGCCATGAGAACGGGCGGTCCGGTGATGGTGAACCGGAAGAAATCCTTTTCCCTGCCGTTAAAACCACCGTTGATCCTTCGGCGCGAACCCATGCCGGCCGCGAATTCGAACCGATCGTTCGGTTCCACTTCATGATCGGCTGGTGTGGTGTCCCGAGGCTGAAACCTGATGGTATAATCGCTTGGATGCTGCCTCGCACGCAGTTGTAACTGATACATCCCGAGGGGAAGAAGCAGGTTGTCCAGCACCAGCCGGCCCTCGGCCGAGCGGGTGAGCACTTCACTGCTGAAGTAATAGAGTTTGGCCTCCAGCTCTACAGCCGGGGCTGCTTCCACGAGTATATCGAAACAGCGGTTCTCGTCTCCTTCGCCGATGGTGAACTCGATTGCATCGCGGTCGGGACCGTCCTGAATAGTGCCGCTGATGGTGGCGCTGACATCCACCAGGTTGGCGGCGGCAAGATCCTGGTTGGGTTCCATTTCGTTGGTGGTGACG
>JAFGDC010000505.1 GCA_016932295.1 candidate division CSSED10-310 bacterium | reverse complement strand
GCCGGGGAGATCGGAACCATGGGCGGTAAAGCGCCTGGAAAACACGCCGGGCTGCGATTAGACTGGTGCAGACCGGTACCGTGCGAGAGACAGGAGCACATATGAAGACGCGCAAACGATTCAGCTCGAAAAAGCTGGGATTGCCGCCCGGATCACTGGTGCATATCGGCGAGCAGACCGCCGATCCCGTCACCATGAACCTGATGGTCTATACCACAGATGCCATTAGTGAAACGACGATCCAGGAGCCGCGGGACGCCACCGAATCCGCCGGTTCCGGGCACGTCATCTGGCTCAATGTCAACGGGTTGCACCAGGTGTCCATCATCGCCGAAATCGGCGAAATGTTCGGGTTACATCCCCTGGTACTGGAAGACATCGTCCACACAGGCCAGCGCCCCAAGCTGGAAGATTATGGTGACTTCCTCTTCATCGTCGTCAAGATGCTTACCCCGGGCAAGGAAGGCGGCGTACGTTCCGAACAGATCAGTTTCATCCTGGGTGAACACCTGCTCATCTCCTTCCAGGAACGAATCGGCGACGTCTTCGATCCGGTTCGCGAACGCTTACGCGGCGCCAAGGGCCGCATCCGCAACGCGGGTCCCGACTACCTGCTGTACGCGTTGGTCGACATCATCGTCGACAACTACTTCATCATCCTGGAACAGATCAGTGAACGACTCGAGATCTTGGAAGACCGGTTGGTCACGTCGGCGGATCAACATCTGCTTCACGAGCTGCACCGGCAGAAGCGTGAACTCGCCGGGCTGCGCCACGCCGTCTGGCCAATCCGCGACCTGCTCAGCGGACTGGAGCGCTTGTCGCCGAAACTCATCGCCGAGGACACCAGGTTTTTCTTCAGGGACGTGTACGATCACATAATGCGTGAGATCGAGACCCTCGAGACATACCGGGATATCGTCACCAGCATGGTTGACACCTATTTGTCCAGCATCAGCAATAAAATGAACGAGGTGATGAAGGTGCTCACCATTATTGCCACCCTGTTCATCCCACTCACCTTCATCGCCGGCGTGTACGGCATGAATTTCAAGTACATGCCGGAACTGGGCTGGCGCTGGGGATATCCCGCCGTCTGGGGATTGATGGTGGCGGTCGGCGCCGTGATGTTCATGTATTTCAAAAGGAAAAACTGGTTATGATGCACGCAGCGGCTCACTCCGGAGGGGATCGCCGCGGCGCCGCGTCCGTGACCCATTCGCCGTCATTCGGAAAGCCGGTCACCGCCCGGTGGATTCCGCCCGCACGACGCCGCGGCGCGGGGCTCTCGTCACGTATCGGTCTTTCGCGCCTGGCATCGATTCTCCTGTTCACCTGGTCATTGTGTGCCGGGATCACGGTTCCCGGAAGCGCGGCCGAAGCAACCCCTGCGCCTGCCGTCTCCCGCCCCGATTCCATCGAATTCATCCAGGAAATGCAGCAGCTCAACCTTAAACACCAGGATCTCACCGCCACGATCAGCACCCTGGCGAACGTTTCCGCCATCCGGACCGATATCGAAGGAACCATAACGCAACTCGATGATCTCGAACGACGCGCCGCGGCGTTGCGCGTATCGGGCACCGCCGGCTTCAACCAGGTGAGCGACCTCAAGGGATTGAACTGGACCATCAGGGAAGGGCTGAAGAAGCAGATGGATGATCTCGGTCAGCGTCTCCAACTCGTGGAACAGCTCAGGCAATCATGGCTCCAGGAACGCGACCGCTGGCAGGGTTGGCTCGCCGCGCCGGCGGCCGAAGGTGACTCTGATCCCGCGCAGTTGGAGGAAGGCATTTCTCTCGCCGCCAAGTCGCTCGATGACATCAGGCAGCTCTCCGATCCCCTGTTCGACCTCCAGGGCAGACTCAATGCAACGCTCAACCGCACCAGCACGGTGGCAACTGAGCTGGACGCCGTGCAGAAGACCATCCGCGAGGAAGTGTTCAAGCGAGCATCACCTGCAATGTGGACCGGCGCCTACCTGCGGCGACTCAACGGGGATCTTTTTATCACCTTTCGCGACAACCTGGCCGGCACGATCGGCCTTACCGCCGTCCTCCCGGAAAACCAGAGCTGGAAAGCGGCATTGCAGCTCATATTGACGCTGGCCGTGGCACTCTTTCTACGGGGAGTACCGGCGGGTGATGCCGGCAAGACCTGGGTGATCATCACACGTAAGCCATTCGCCGCCGCGCTGTTCGCAATCTTTACCCTGTCGCCGCTGATGTACAGCAATCCATCACCGCTTCTTTCATTCGTTTTTTGGCTTGTGCTCGGACTCACCACGACGCGACTCATCTCGGGTTTTTCCCTGGGTCCATGGAAAAAACGTCTGCTCTACCTCCTGGCAGTCCTGTTTCTGCTCTCCAAGTTGATGCGCATCATCGATTTTCCAGTCCCGTTCTTCCGCATATTTATCGCCGCAAGCGCCGCTGCCAGCGGCGCCATGTGTATCTACCTGCAGTACCGGGCACGCCATCGGCAACAGTCCCGACTGCGCCGGATACTGCTCTCCATCGGCATGATCCTGGCCTGCTTCATCCTGCTGGCTGAACTCATAGGATTCCACACCCTCGCCACCCAAGTGTTCGAATCTCTCATCGAAACATCGTTCCTGGTGATGCTCGGCGTCATGTTCACGATTATGGGACGGGACGCCCTGGAGCTTGTTATCGACAAACTTCCGATCGCCGGTCTTCAATCAGCCAAGAACCGCGACTACCTGCTCAAACGGGGCAATGTCATCATCACCATTCTGGCCGCCACCATCATCCTGCTCTTCACCCTGACCGCGTGGCGGCTGTACGACACTCCCGTGCAGGCGTGGCGGCAGATTTCCTCCATCGGGTTCACGTTCGGCGCCACCACCATCACGCTGTACAAGCTGATGCTCGCATTGGTGCTGTTGTTCGCCACCCTTTTCTTCTCGAACGTGCTCCAGGCCTTCCTGTCCCAGCAGGTCTATCCCAGAAAGCAGATCAGCGAAGGTATCGGCTTCTCCATCAACCGCCTGTTGCATTACGGCCTTATCCTCGTCGGCTTCCTGCTCATGATGGGCGCTGTCGGTTTCAATCTCAGCAACCTGGCGATTCTCGGGGGCGCCGTCGGCATCGGCATCGGTTTCGGACTGCAGATGATCGTCAACAACTTCGTCAGCGGCCTGATCCTGCTCATCGAACGTCCGGTCAAGGTGGGTGATATCGTGGTCATCGGTGAAACCTGGGGGAAAATCCTCAAGCTCGGCCTGCGCGCCACCATCATTGAAACGTTCGACAAATCGGAAATCATCATCCCGAATTCGGAACTCATCACCAACCAGGTGACCAACTGGACCCGGCTGGATCGAACCGCCAGGCTGAAAATTCCGGCAGGCGTCGCCTATGGGTCAGATGTCGAGCGGGTCATGGCCATCATCATGAAGGTTGGACGATCCTATCCCGGCGTCCTCTCCTATCCTGAACCGACCGTGCTGTTCAACGGATTCGGCGACAGCTCCCTCGACTTTGAATTGTGGGTATGGCTGCGGGACCTGAGCGACAGGTTGCCGGCAAAAACAGCCATTCTGAAGGGCATCTACGAGGAATTCACCGCTGCCGGGATCGAGATTCCATTTCCCCAACGGGACATCCATATCCGGAGCGCACCGCCGGCTGAACCTGGCACGGGAACCTGAGCAAGAGCGACCGCGATCCGGTTCCTGTTCAATCGAGCCGGGCCGTCCCGCACGTATTGCGCCGTCTATAAACTGGTTTTTGCAGGCCTCGGATTCATGTGCACCCGGTATCATCCGCCCCGCACACGATTGCGTATAGACTTGTATCGGCCAGGCATTCCGTACGGTTTCCCCCATTTTCCATCCACCAAAACCGTGTTTCCCATCAATGCCATTGTACAGACATGCGCCTCCTGAACCTGGGCAGCCCCCGGACCGGAAAAAACGAAGCGCGCGGAACCGGCGGGAATCGGTCGTGGATAGTATACCTGGTGACGGGATGGGCTGGTCGTTCGGATTGAAGCCTGTCATTGGAGTCGTGAACGGTCTTGACCTTGCGCGCGGCGGAGCCCGGTTGTACTATTCGTTGCGTGAATTGAACGCGAGGGACACACCCAATCCTGGAGGACGCCGGCCTATGAAGCTCGCCTTTATCGGAAGCCACGGCGTGGGTAAGACCACCCTGTGTTTCGAACTGGCCGGACGCCTGAAGCGCCTGGAGTACAACGTGGATATCGTCAAGGAAGTCGCCCGCGAATGCCCCTTGCCCATCAATCGCGCCACGAGCCTTGCGGCGCAGTTATGGATTCTGCATACGCAGTGCGCCAGGGAACTGGCTGCGTGCGCCCGGTTCGAAATGGTGGTCTGTGATCGATCAGTTCTGGATAACTACGCCTATCTTTTGCACAGCCAGGGCACACAAGCCGCCGTCGAAGCGTGGCTCCAGGAATGGCTGCATTCCTACGATTTCCTGGTCAAAGTGCCGGTCTGGAGGCCACCGACCTTCGACGGCACGAGGGACACGGGAGAGGATTTCCAGCTCATTATCGACAGCCTGTTGGATGCGATCCTAAAAAAATACGATGCGTCCGTTCTGCGGCTTCAAAAACGCCATCGGCGGCGCTGGATCGACCAGGTGCTCAGCCGCATGAACCTGCCCGTCCAACCGGTGCAGTTAGACCTGTTCACCCGCTGAATCCCCGACCGCAATACCGGACAGCCAGTCCGTGCGATGACGGAACAACGCCTTGCGGTCAAAACGATCCGAAAAACCCTGGAATGCGTGACCGTATCCGGTCTGGATGGTGTCCCCGATCAGCCAGTGGTCTCATGAGAATGCACGTGCCCGTGTCCCTCCTCGCAATCAGCCGCCAGTAACTCGTCCTTGTCATCCTGCCCGTTGTCATGACGATTGGGACGGCGGAGACGGCTCACCAGTGCGCAGCGATACCTTTGCAGGCGGGGATTGTCTTTGGAAAGCAAGGTGAGGCCGATAAGCAGAAACAGTATCCCCTGCAGGAAAGGGAGAAAGAGTCCGAGTCCTCCCAGCACCAGGAACACCCACGCGGTGACGATCCGCACCCCGCGATATCTGGGGTTTTCAGCCACGGTGTGATACAGCTTTTTAAGTTCACGTTTCATGAGCAGACCTGTCCTCGCTTGTGTTGGCCACGCTGGAGATAACTGTACCACAACGCTGGTGGTCAGGGAATTGCTCTACGGTATCATTCCCGTTCCGGCACACCGGAACGTGGAGTCAGAACCATATCAATGCCCAGCTCATGGCGCCGCATCCTGCTCCTTGAGAAGGGCTGCCTGGGCCATCAACGCTTCCGCCTCACTCCGGTGATTCTGAAAAGTCAGGGCGATGGCCAGTCCGTGCAAGGCATCATAATAACTCGGTTTGCGTTTCAGGGCGCGCCGGAACGATTTCTCCGCTTCCGGGTAGTTGTGCAACGCCAGGTAGTTCATTCCGAGTTGATGGAAGTAATAATAATCGTTGTTGGTGAATTTTATGGCCTGTTTGTAGGCGGCGATGGCTTTTCCATATTCGTTATTCCGGTAGTAGAGTGTGGCGAGGTTGCCATAGGCGGCGGCAAAGTTCCGCTGGTAGTCGACAGCCTTTTGATACATCGCGCGGGCTTTCTCCACTTCGTTGCGCCGCGCGTACGCAACTCCCAGATTGTTGATTGCCTTGGCAAAATCCGGTTTGAGCTTGAGCGCGGCGCGGTAATAGCGGATATCCTCGTCCAGGCCGGCATCGAAATCGGCTTTGGTATAGTGTTTCGAGCGTTCGTATCCCAGGTTGTTGTAGAAATTGGCGGTTGCCTCCACGTCGTCTATGACCCGGTAATTCGTGTATTTCCTTGTGGGATCAGGGGCGAAGTCGATGAGCACAAAGCTGTTTGAGTGGAACACTCCGGCGCAGATATGCCCGTTGTGCACCATCACTTCCCCTTCATCTGACAGAGATTGGACGGCCGTAACATCGACGAATACCGCATCCATGCCGGTGGAACGGGCCATGCCGACGAACAGGCTGGTATAGGACAGGCAGTTTGCCTGGCCTTCATAAAACACTGCTTCGGCGGTCTTGGTTGCATCATTCGAATAGCTGATGTTCAACTTGGTCTGATCGACGATATGATCCACCAGGCTGACCGCCTTGTCATAGTCGGAGCGTTGATACCTGGTCACCCGCCTGGCATACTCGGCGATCTCGTCATTGATGACGTAGGGCACGCCGCACAACTCCCGATCCTCATCGGTCAATGTCTCATCCAGATAGGTGTCGAGGTCGCGCAGCGAATAAATCGAGGCGGGACCGAGGCAGCCAGCGGACAGTGTCAATGCGGCCAGCCACGGAAACACACTCGATAGTTTTATTATGCGTTTCTTTTTCATGGCAATTCACCCCCTTTCATGGTACCGGATCGTACCTGAATGTGGCAAATCAGCCTTGCATCCACCTTCCTGTATGAGTGACCATGTAACAATGAATGGTTGCCTGGCCTGTTGCTGCTCCGATCAGGATCCGGAGCGTTTGCCGGTCAGTTCTTGCGGTCCATCACTTCCTCCCGCAGGGAGGCGATCACCCTCGGCATATTCTCGCTGGATAGCGAGTTGAGAATCTTGGTGGCCAATTTGCTGCCCATGACGGCACCTGCCAGGCGCAGCGTTATGGAATAAACCACCAGGGTATCCTCGCCGCCGTTGAATCCGGGAAAGAAGTTCCAACTGCCCTCGTTGAGCTGGAAGTCAGCGAGCGACTGCTGAATTGCGGCGGTGACCGCCGCCCGATCGGCATCCGGCG